>DATFAJ010000175.1:0-3159 GCA_035254745.1 Candidatus Methylomirabilota bacterium
GCCGTGATAGGGCACGAGCGGGTCGCGCGTGCCCTGGAGCATCAGGACCGAGACCGGCCGCTCCGGGCGGAACCACGGCTCGGGCGGGTCGGCGATGCCCCCGACCACCGGGGCGATGGCCGCGATGCGCGTCGACAGGTGCGCGGCCAGGTAGTGCGAGAAGATGGCGCCGTTCGAGATGCCGGTCGCGTAGACCCGTCGCGGATCGACCGCGTGCGCGCGCCCGATCGCGTCGATCAGCGCGGTCACGAAGCCCACGTCGTCGACGTGATCTCGGTGGGCGCGCGAGCTCGTGAACTCGCGGCCGTCGTTCCAGTTCTTCCCGAGACCCTCGGGGAAGGCGACGAGGAAGCCTTCACGGTCGGCCAGCGGGGTGAATCGGGTGAGGCGCTCGGTGCCGGGGCCGTTGCCGCCGCCGCCGTGGAACACCAGGACCAGGGGGACGGGGCCCGCGGGAAGGGCCGGCGGCACGTGCAGGTAGTAGCGGCGGCTGACGCCGTCGACCTCGAGGGTGTGGGCGGCGAGCGGGCGCTCCGCCCCACGGGCGGTCGAGACCGCCGCGAGCCCGGCGAGCGCGAGGACGACCGGGAGCCGACGCATCGCTGATCGAAAGCCTATCGCGGCCGGCGAAAGGGTACAATCGCCGCGGCTCCGGAAGGAGGGGCGCCCCGATGACCACCGACCTGCTCGAGACCGTGAAGGATGGAGTGGCCGTGCTGACCCTCAACCGGCCCGACCGGCTCAACGCCATGTCGCGCCCGATGCTGGACGCCATGCTGGAGGCCCTGCCGCGCCTGGCCGACGATCCGGCGGTCGGCGTGGTGGTCCTCACCGGCTCCGGGCGCGGCTTCTGCGCGGGCGGCGACGTGAAGGCGATGGCCGAGGGCAACGAGCTGGGCGGCCAGACCATGGAGGAGAAGGCCCAGGCCCTCCGGGCGCGGATGGAGACGTCGCGCTGGCTGCACGAGATGCCGAAGCCCACCATCGCGATGCTGCGCGGGCCGGCGGCGGGCGCCGGGCTCTCGCTCGCGATGGCCTGCGACATGCGCATCGCCTCCGACACCGCGCGGCTCGGCACCGCCTTCGCGCGCGTCGGCTACTCGGGCGACTTCGGCGGCAGCTACTACCTGACCCAGCTGGTGGGCACGGCCAAGGCGCGGGAGCTCTACTTCACCGCCGACCTCCTGGACGCCCAGCAGGCCCTCGGCCTGGGGCTGGTCAACCGCGTCGTCCCGGACGCCCGGCTCGAGGAGGAGACGATGGCGCTGGCCTCCCGCCTGGCCCGCGGGCCGCGCGTCGCCTTCCGCTACATGAAGCGGAACATGAACGCGGCGGAGAGCGCCTCGCTCAAGGAGATGCTCGACCTCGAGGCGTGGCACCACACGCGCACCGGGATGACCGAGGACCACCGCGAGGCCGCGCGCGCCTTCGTCGAGAAGCGCGAGCCCCAGTTCAAGGGTCGCTAGCCCCGACCCGCCAGGCCAGGTAGAGCACGCCCAGGGTCATCCCGGCGATCACCGCCACGGTGGCGACGGTCGAGACCTGGGCGAGCCACGCCAGGGTGCCGCTCGAGAGGCCGACGAAGGCGAGCCCCACCACCGGGATCGTCGGCGCGCCGCAGCCCATCACCGTGCAGCCCCCGGTGGCCAGGCCGAGCACGCTGCCGGCCGCCCCCAGCACGCCGCCCTGCGGGGCCACCCCGAGCCCGCGGCGGCCGCCGCCCGCCCGGTCGCGCCGGTAGCGCCAGAGGGCGAAGTAGGCCCCGACCAGCACCGCCATCAGGACGAAGCGGGCCAGGTCGGACGCGGTCACCGCGAAGCCCCAGTCGACGCCGAAGATCCCGTCGGCCGAGAACCAGAAGAGCGCCAGGTTGAAGGCCCGCTCGAGCCGCTCGCCGAGGGGGCCGGGGCCGGAGCGGAGGTAGCCGGGCAGGCTCGGCAGCCACGGGTTGAACGTGAAGTAGTCGACCCGGGTACGGGCGATCGAGAGGACGAGCGGGGGCACCAGGATGTCGAGCGCGAACACGGTGGCGGCCACGCCCGCGAAGGTGCCGCGGCGCGCCCGGAGCGCCCGGCCGAGACCCGCGAGGACACGCCTGAGCCCGTGCATGGTCCGCCCGGCCAGATTATAGGAGGGTGGCCGGAACTCCGGGGAACTTCTTGCGCTGGCGTCGGTTGCTGGGGCAGAGTATGGCGCAGCATGACCCCCACGCAGCAATGTCGTCCGAGCAGACCCCCAACGAGGAGGGCCCACACATGACTCAAGAAGTCAGTCGCCGAGACTTCCTGGCCCGAATGGGCGTGACGGTCGGCACCGCCGCCGCCGGCGCGGCCGCCGCCGCCGGAGTGCCCCTGGCCGCCGTCCCGCTGGTCAGCCCGGCGTACGGGCAGCCCAAGGGCACGATCCCGGACACGCCGTTCAAGATCGCCCACATGACGTTCTTCACCGGGCCCGCCGCGGTGCTGGGCGAGCCCTCGTTCAAGGGCCACACCCTCGCGGCCGAGGAGATCAACGCGCAGGGGGGCCTGCTCGGCAAGCGCAAGATCGAGACCTTCAAGGCCGACGAGAACGCGGGCACCGACGCCAACGTGAAGGAGATGCGGCGGCTCAAGCTCTCCGAGAAGGTCGACCTCTTCACCGGCGTCATCTCGAGCGGCAACACCCCCGCGCTCGGCCCGGTGGCCGAGGAGCTGAAGCTGCTCACGATCTTCGTGGACGGCTGCACCGACTTCCTCTTCGACAAGGCGGTGCCGAACCCGCACTACATCTTCCGTATCACCAATATCCAGTCGGCGGACGGGGTGACCTGCGCCATGGCCATCGCGCAGACGTGGCCGAAGGCGCGCCGCATCGCCCACATTCATCCCGACTACTCCTACGGCCGCAACGCCTTCGACCACGTCAACATCGTCATGAAGAAGCTGATGCCGGGGGCGCAGACGGTGTCGGAGGGCTGGCCGAAGCTCGGCACCACCGACTTCACCTCGCACATCACCAAGGCCATCTCCTCCAAGCCGGACCTGCTGGTGTCCTCGGTGTGGGGCGGTGACTACGTGGCGCTCTACAAGCAGGCGCTGCGGTACGACATGTTCAAGAAGATGAAGTTCGCTTCCACCATCGCCTTCGGAGTGGCCCCGCACGCCATCGGCAAGGACCATC
>DATFAJ010000176.1:0-6563 GCA_035254745.1 Candidatus Methylomirabilota bacterium
TCCGCGCGCGCGTCCGCCTCCACCTTCGTCGCGGCGATCGACTCGGCGAGCTCGCGCTGTACGATACCCACCTGCGTCTCCAGCGCGGCCAGGGATGTCCGCAAGGCCTGTTGTTGTTGCAGGACGCTCCGGGTCACGGTCTCGGGAGCCTTGGCGACGTCCGCCCGATGCACGAACGTGAGCACCGGCGGCACCGACACGCCCCCTGGCCCGCTCTCCGGCGATGTCGTATGACGCGCCCAGGCATCGGCCGGACTCTCGCCCGGCAGGACGACCAGATGGCCATCCGCGGCGTCGAGGAAGGCCAGAGCGCCCAATTGCCCGGATTGACTGATGGCGGCGTGTATGGCGTCGGCGCGGGACGCGAGCGCTCGGTCGCGGCTCTTGATGGCCACCGCCTGCGCCTCCGGCATCAGCGAGGGGCTCGCGCACCCGACGACCACCAACGCGAGGCTCACGAGCGACACACCCGAGCCCAGCCCGTGCGGGGCTCCGCGCGGCATGCGGCCGAGCAGCGCGTGTAACAGTTGGAGCATCGCTGAGCTCTCCGTCGCCTCGCCCTCACCCGTTGCGTGGCAGGGCACCGCCGCCCCGGCCGGCACATCCTTCTCGGGTATTCCCGGGCAAGTCCTGTAAGATCAATACGTGAGAGCTCACTATGGCTCATTGCCACCAAGTGTTTCAAGCGAATGCCTTCGACGGCTCACCCCCCGGCGAACCCCTGTAGCATCCCCCTAGAGCAGGGCGGTCGCTTCGAGCGCGACCGCCGCGGGTCGGAGACGCAACCAGCGGTGTGTCCGGTGGCGACTCGTGGGTAGGAATCGGGACAAGGACGAGGAGCTCCGGAGCCGAAACGGCCATGGCCCGGGCGCTCCCCACCCCACGCCCTCCGAGGGGGCCAGAATCAACCTGCGTCGCACGCTTTCCAGCGCATGGGCCATGATCGGTCCGTACTGGTTCTCGGAGGACCGGTGGGCGGCTCGAGGGCTCCTGCTCGCCGTCGTGCTCCTCACGCTCGGCATGGTCTACCTCACGGTTCTCCTGAATCAGTGGAACAACGCCTTCTACACCGCGGTCCAGGACAAGAACCTCGTGGCGTTTCGCGGGCAGCTGTTCCGCGTCACGTGGCTGATCGCCATCTTCATCTTCCTTGCCGTTTACCAGGTCTATCTCAACCAGATGCTCGAGATCCGCTGGCGACGCTGGCTGACCGACCGCTACCTCCGTGCCTGGCTGGCCGATGGCGCCTACTATCGGATGCAGCTGGTGGCGCGTGAGACCGATAACCCCGACCAGCGGATCGCGGAGGATGTGCACCTCCTCGCGGCCCACACCCTCGGTCTCTTCACCGGGGCCTTGCGCGCGATCGTGACGCTGGTGACCTTCGTGGCGATCCTCTGGGGGCTGTCCGGAACGCTCACCATCCCGGTGGGCGCGTTCTCCATCACCATCCCCGGCTCCATGGTCTGGGTGGCCGTCCTGTACGCGATCGCCGGCACCTGGCTGACCGACTGGCTCGGCCGTCCGCTCGTCCGGCTGAACTTCGATCGGCAGCGGTACGAAGCCGACTTCCGGTTCAGCCTCGTCCGCTTCCGCGAGAACACCGAGGGCGTGGCCCTGTACCGCGGGGAGGCGGACGAGTTCCGTGGCTTTCGCGCCCGGTTCGAGGACGTGGTGGGCAACTGGTGGGGCATCATGCGCCGGCAGAAGCGGATGGCCTACTTCACGTCCGGCTATGGGCTGGGGGCGTGGATCGTCCCGTCGGTCGTCGCGGCGCCCCGCTACTTCCGGGGCGAGCTCGGGCTCGGCGGCCTCATGCAGACGACCCAGGCCTTCCAGCAGGTCCAGGATGCGCTCAGCTTCTTCATCCAGTCGTACAAGGAGATCGCGGATTGGTGCTCGGTGATCGAGCGGCTCGCCGGCTTCGAGCGCGCGCTCGAGCAGGTGCGCCGGCAGTCGAGCGCTGACGGCGTCCGGCGCGCCGAGGGGCGCCCCACGCATCTGACCGTGGAGGGGGTCGATCTCAATCTACCCGATGGCCAGCCACTCATGGCGAACATCAACCTCTCGCTCTTGCGCGGGGAGACCGTGCTCCTGGGCGGCGCGTCTGGCTCGGGAAAGAGCACGCTCATCCGTGCCATCGCCGGCATCTGGCCGTTCGGGCATGGCGAGATCCACGTGCCGCAGGGTGCCCGCGTCCTCTTTCTCCCGCAGCGGCCGTATCTGCCGATCGGGACGCTCCGGGACGTGGTGAGCTATCCGATGCCCGCGGATGGGGTGGACGACAAGACGCTGCGCGAGGCGCTCGAGGCCGTGGGGCTCGCGGAACTCACCGGGAGGCTCGACGAGGCGACCCACTGGGCGCTCCAGCTCTCCCCCGGCGAGCAGCAGCGCATGGCCTTCGCGCGGGCCCTGGTCCAGAAGCCCGACTGGCTCTTCCTCGACGAGGCGACCTCGGCGCTGGACGAGGCGACGGAGGCGCGCCTCTATCGGCTGGTGCGCGAGCGGCTCCCGGAGACGATGCTGTTCAGCATCGGCCATCGGGCGACGCTGGGTCCGTTCCACGCGCGCCGGCTCATGGTCAAGCTCAACGCGAACGGCCCCGCCTCCATCGTGGAAACTCCCGCGGCCCCTGACGGCGCCTAGACCCGACCGCGCCGCGCGATCTCCGGAGGCACGACGGACCGTCGCCTATCCCATCGTGATCCGTACTTCGTGGGCGCGGCCGTCCGTGAGGCGCGGCAGGATGGCCGGCTCGACCGGCTGGCCATCCAGGAGCATCCGCTCGACACCCGAGTTCACGCCGCGCGGGTTCTCCACGAGGATGCGAACGGTCGTTGCCCCATCACGCAAGATGACCTCGACTTCAGGCCAGCGGGTCGGGATGTGCGGATCGAGCCGCCACGCCCCCCGCGAAGGTCGCACCCCCAGGATCGCCTCCAGGCCCAGCCGGTAGGCCCAGCCCGCCGCACCCGTATACCACGTCCAGCCTCCCCGGCCCGTCCATGGCGGCGCAGAGTACACATCCGCGGCCAGCACGTACGGCTCGGTCCGGTAGCGGGCCGCGGCGTCACGCGTGCCCGCGTGGCGGATCGGGAGCAGCCGCTGGAACAGGCCGACCGCGCGCTCGACGTCGCCGAGCTCGGCCAGCGCCCAGAGCACCCAGGTCGCCGCATGCGTGTACTGGCCGCCGTTTTCCCGGATGCCCGGAGGATAGCCACGGATGTAGCCCGGGTCCTGCTCGGAGCCCGCGAAGGGTGGCGTGAGGAGAAGGATCAGTCCGTCCTGCTCCCGTACCAGGTACCGTGCCACCGCGTCCATTGCCGAGGCGGCCCGCGCCCGGTCCGCCGCCGACGAGAGGACCGCCCAGGACTGGGCGAGCGAGTCGATCCGGCACTCGGCCCGCTCGGCCGATCCGAGCGGCGTCCCGTCGTCGTAGTATCCGCGCCGGTACCAGGCCCCGTCCCACGCGGCGCTCTCGAGAGCGCCGCGCAGCTCGTCGGCCTGGCGCCGCAGCGTGCCCGCCTGGTCCGTGTCCCCCCGATGCTCGCTCACCCCGGCAAAGCGGGTGAGCGTCGCGTAGAGGAACCAGCCGAGCCACACGCTCTCCCCGCGACCACGGATCCCGACGCGATTCATCCCGTCGTTCCAGTCGCCACCCCCGAAGAGCGGTAGCCCGTGCGCGCCCGCCGTGCGGCCGCGCTCGATCGCGGCCAGGCAGTGCCGGTAGAGCGTCGCGCGGCGCTCGCCGGGCGCGAAGCGCGCGTAGCGCTCGACCTCGCGCGGCTCCAGCGGCGCACCGGCCAGGAACGGCACCTCCTCGGACAGGATCGTCTCGTCGCCGGTCGCCTCGACGTAGTGCGCGGTGATGAACGGCAGCCACAGGAGATCATCCGAGCACCGCGTTCTCACCCCGGCGCCCGCCGGCGGATGCCACCAGTGCAGGACGTCCCCCTCCTCGAACTGGTGGCGTGCCGCCTCGAGGATATGGTCCCGGCAGATCGTGGGCGCGCAATGGATCAGCGCGGCGACGTCCTGCAGCTGATCGCGGAAGCCGAAGGCTCCGCTGGACTGGTAGTACCCGGTCCGCCCCCAGAGCCGACTCGACAGCACCTGGTACGGGAGCCAGCGGTTGAGCATCAGATCGAGCGCCGGATCCGGCGTGTGCACGGTGACCGCGCCGAGCAACGTGTCCCAGTGCCGCTGCAGATCGGCCCACGCCGCCTCGACGGCCACGCGGTCGCGGTACTTCGTCACCAGGCCCAGGGCCTCGTCGCGCCCGGCCGCCTGGCCGAGCATGAAGTGCACGCGCTCGCTCGCGCCGGGGGGCAGGTCGACGTGGAGCTGCAGCACGGCGCAGGGATCGAGGCCGGGCTGGACCGAACTCGCGAGACCGATGCGGCCCATCGCCGCCGGCGCCGCATAGCTGCCCGGCCGGCCGAGAAACTCCGTGCGGTCGGCCGTCAGTCCGTGCAGCTTCTTGCTCGCCCCGACGAACGCGACGCGGTCGGCGAAGTCCTCGTTCCACGGATTGCGCGCGAGCAGGGCCTCCGAGGCGGGGTCGAACTCCGGCACCACGAACCCCTGCGATCGGTCGCGCGTCGCGCCGAGCACCCACTCGACGTAGTACGTCACCGTCACGCGGCGCATGCGGTCCAGCCGGTTTGTCAGGCGGAGCTCGACGAGCTTGACGGGATCGTCGGGGGGGGCCCACACGCGCAGGGACTGCTCGAGCCCGTGGCTGCGGTGCTCGAAGATGGCGTACCCCGCCCCGTAGCGGGTCTGATAGGCGCCATCGGCCGGCGCGGGCAACGGCGTCGGCGTCCACACCGCGCCGGTCTCCTCGTCGCGCAGATACAGCACCTCGCCCGGCTCGTCCGAGACCGGATCGTTGCGCCAGGGCGTCAGCCGGTTCTCGCCGCTGTTCTCCGCCCACGTGTAGCCACCGCCCGACTCGGACACGACGAAGCCCAAGTGGCGATTGGCCACCACGTTCACCCACGGCGCCGGCGTCGACTCCCCCGGCTCGAGGTGCATGACATACTCGCGGCCGTCGGCGCTGAACCCTCCGAGCCCGTTGTCGAACAGGAGTGCGTCGGGTCGCGCGAGGTTCTCCGGAGCCGGCGGCTGCGCCACGCTCGGGATCAGCCGCGGCAGCCTCGCCGGCTCGCCCCCTACCCGCGCGAGCTGCCGGCCGATGCTGCCCTCGGCTCCGTCCAGGACCACGCGCGCAGCCGACAGCAGCAGGATGTGGTCGGCCGGGTCGACTCGAGCGGACCAGACGACGAACACGCCCCCCGGCCGCTCCCGCCAGGCGTCGGCCCCGGCCTGGGCGATCATGCGGTCGACCTGCTCGTCGGTCTCGGCCAGGTAGCCGTCAGGTCGCTCGTTCAGGATCACCACGTCGACGGCGGTGCCGCGCCCGCGCCAGAACCGCTGCACGCGGAGCACCGAGGGCAGGACGGCGGCGGCCTCGACCGAGGCGATGCGCACGAGCAGGATCGGGAAGTCTCCGGAAATCGCGTGCTTCCACAGGGAGCGCTGTCCGAGGCGGTTCTGGGCCAGGGTCGTGGCCGGAGCGCGGAGCGCGTTGTGAGGGTGCAGGAGAAGGGACAGGAGCGTCGCCGCCGCCGGAAGGTCTCCGGGAGCCAGGGCAAGATCGGCCACCTCGGTCTCGCTCCGCTGGCTCGCGGCCTCGAAGCTCCACTCGAGGGTGGCGAGCGAGCGGTAGCGTCGGGCGAGGGCGAGGACGCCCTCGCGTGAGCTCGCCGCCAGGACCACGTAGCCGAGCGTCGTGGCGCGATGCCCCGGGAGATCGATCTCGGCCGACAGCGCCATGATCGGATCGAGCGTCGCGCCCGTCATCCCGGCGGCACCCGTCAATCGCTCCCGGTCGAGGGCTTCCGGTCGTCGCGCCGTCCTTCCGCGTCCCACGAAGCGCTCGCGGGAAGTTTCATAGCCCGCCGGCCGCGCGCGCTTGCCCGGCGGCAGGACGATCAGATGCGCGAGCCAGGCGTCGGGTTCCTGACCGGAGCGCGGGCGTCGGTGGAACACGAGGGCGCCCAGATCCTCGACGTGCTCGCTCTCCACGTAGAGCTTGCTGAACGCGGGATGCCGCTGGTCCTCGGCTCCATCGCCGACGACCACCTCGGCATAGCTCGTCACCTCGAGCCGCCGCCGGACCGCGGTCTCGTTCCGCAGCGTCACCAGCCGCACCTCGACGTCATCGGCCGGCGCGACGCAGATCCGCTCGCGGAGCGACACGTCGTGGGCCCGCTGACGCCGCTCGACCATGTGCGCCTCGAACACCATGTCACCGTCCCCGGGCGCCACGGCCCACGACACGCGCCGGTCAAGGTCACGAAGGAACAGGCGGAACCCGGGCCCGTCGAGCGTGCTGTCGGCTTGCCACCGCGTGAGGGCCACGACGCCCCAGCTGCTGCCCCCGCCGCGATTCGAGACGAGAGCCCGGTAGCGACCGTTCGACAGCACGTGGGCCTGCGGAAAGCCCGCGTCGGGGCGTGCCGGCCACGCCTCCAGGGACGCCCGCGGGGCCGGCGCCG
>DATFAJ010000177.1:0-4106 GCA_035254745.1 Candidatus Methylomirabilota bacterium
CGCGCAGCGCGGGTCGCGCGACCTCGGGGAGCCCGCGCTGGGTCGCCCGGCCCAGGCCGAGCTCGAGCGCCCGGCGGCCGAGTCGGTACTCGCCCCCCGGCCCCTGCTCGAGGTACTCGCGCGCGGCCAGGGTGCGGAGCAGCGGGAGCAGGCTGCTCTTGGGGGCCAGGAGCTGCGCGCTCAGCTCGCGCAGGGCCAGGCCGTCGCGGGTGGACATCACGAGCTCGAGGATGTCCACCACCCTGCTTGCGGCGCGGTGGCGGCCCGCCGCGCGGTGGGCCCCCGCCGCGCGCGCGTCCGGGACCGCGGTGGCGCTCACCGGCGCGCCGCCGGCACCTCGAAGCCGAAGAACCGGGCCGCGTTGAGCCCGAGCACATTCGCCCGGGCGCTCTCGGAGAGGTGGCCCATGGTGCGCTCGATGGCCTGAGCCGAATGGGGCCACGTGCCCTCGTGGTGCGGGTAGTCGTTGCCCCACATGAAGCGATCGGCGAGGCCCATCGGCTCGGCGAGCGCGAGGCCGGCCGGGTCCTCCTGGAAGGAGGCCCAGCAGTGCTCGCGATAGTACTCGCTCGGCAGGCGCGCGAGCTTCGGCCGCACCCAGAAGTGATGCTTGCGGTACGCCTCGTCCATCGCCCCCAGGAACCACGGCACCCAGCCGATGCCCGCCTCGATGGTGGCCGCCCGCAGGCGGGGGAAGCGGTCGAACACGCCGGAGGCGCAGAGGTTGGCCACCGGCTCGATCGTGGGCGAGAGCGAGTGCGAGACGTAGTTGATCACCGCGCCCCCGTTGCCGCGCGCGGCCCGCGGGTCGCGCCCGGTGGAGACGTGGAAGGTCACCGGCAGGTTCGCATCCTGGATCACGGTCCACAGCGGATCGAACATCGGGAGGTTGTAGTTCGGATGATCGACGTCGTGGCCACCCCAGATCGGCTTGCACGGCAGCGTGAGCAGCCGGAAGCCGCGCCGGGCCGCCCGCTTCACCTCCGCGATCGAGCCCTCCAGGTCGCCGGTGGCGAGCGCGGCGGCGGGCGCCATTCGGTCGCGGTAGGGGCCGAAGGTCTCGTGCGCCCAGTCGTTGTAGACGCGACACTGGGCCATCGCGAAGGCCGGATCCGGGGTGGCCCACATCGCGAGGCCCTTGTTGGGGAAGATCACCTCGACGTCGATGCCGTCCCGGTCCATGTCGCGCAGGCGCTCGACCGGATCGGCGCCGACCCGCTGCCGCAGGCCGTCCTCGCCCTCCAGCGCGTCGGTGCGCAGCCGGTCCGGGCGGTGGCCCTCCGACACGCGCCACTTCACCCCGTTCTCGTCCGTGATGACCTTGGGCACGCGGTGGCGGTACTTCTCCTCGATCCGGGTGGCCCACAGGTCGTGGGGCTCGTTGGCGTGGCAGTCCGCCGACACCATGAAGTACTTCCGCGGGTCGCCCGGCCGCGCGGTGCGGGGCCAGCCGGCGTGGCCGGGGGTGTCGAGACGCCAGAGATTGGGCGCGTTGACGACGACGTCGGTGGATGGCGCGGGGGGCGGGGTCATGAGGTGGTCCTCCTCCACTGCACGAGCGTGAACGGGGGCGTGGCGTCGTCGTGGGCCTCGAACACCGCCTCGACCGGGGCCCCGATCGGGACGTCCTGGGCGGGGTCTCCGAGCAGGTTGCCGATCATGCGCACCGAGCCCGCGTCGGGCAATTCCACCAGCACGACGATGTAGGGGCCGTGATCCTTGAGCGCAGGGTGCACCGGGTGCCACGCGCGCTCCCAGGAGTAGATGCGACCGCGCGGCGCGACCTCCACCCACTCGAGGTCGCGGCCGAGGCAGCGGTGGCAGATCCACTCCGGTCCCCACTGGAACCCGCGGCAGCCCCGGCAGCGCTGCACCAGCAGCCGCCCGGCGCGCGTGCCCTCCCAGTAGGGCCGGTCGAGCCCGTCGACCTCGGCCACCGGCCGCGGCAGGCCGGCGGGCAGGTAGGTCGCGGGGCTCACAGGGTGTCTCCGGTGCCGAGCAGCATGCTGGAGACCGGGGTGACCATGGGGCCCGAGATCACGAGGCCGACCCGCGCCCCCGGCACCTGGCTCGTGGACTCGCCGCGGAGCTGGCGCACCGCCTCGATCTGCAGCTCGAGCCCGTGCATGTAGCACTCGGCGAGGTTGCCGCCGCTGGTGTTGAGCGGCAGCCGCCCGCCGGGCGCGACCAGGTTCTCGACGGTGAGGAAGTCGTTCGCCTCCTCGGGCGGGAAGAAGCCGTGCTCCACCAGGCTCATCAGCACGCCGCCGGTGAAGTTCTCGTAGCTCTGGACCACGTGGACGTCCTTGGGCCCGAGACCCGCCATCTCCCAGAGGTGCGGGGCCACCGTGGTGAAGCTCGAGGACGCGTAGACCGGCGCGTTGTGGCCGCGCGCCGCGTTGCGGTACTCGGAGCCCTGCGCCACCCCGAGCAGGTAGGCCGGGGGGCGCCGGAGGTCGCGCGCGCGCTCGGCCGAGACCAGCACCAGCGCGGCGGCCCCGTCGTTCTCCATGCAGCAGTCGAAGAGGCGGAAGGGCTCGACGATCCACCGCGAGGCGTCGTAGGCCTCCGCGGTCAGGGGCCGGCCGTGCATGACCGCCCTCGGGTTCGCCTGCGCGTGATGGTAGGACGCGAGCGCGATGGCCCGCTGCGCCTCCGGGCGCACCCCGTGGTCGTGCATGAAGCGCATCACCCGCATCGCGAAGCGCTGGGCGGGCGAGATGAGCCCGTACGGGAACGTGAGCGCCGCCTCGCCCGACACCGTGCCGCCCGGAGGCGCGGCCCCGAACCGCTGGAACTGTCCCTGGGCCAGCGCGCGGAAGACCACCACGCAGTCGGCGTAGCCGGCCGCCACCGCGGCGGCCGCGTTGCCCACCGCCGCCGCGCCGCCGCCCCCGCCCCCGCCCCACTGCATGTTGGAGAAGCGCAGCTCGGGCAGGCCCAGCGCGGCGGCGAGCCGGGAGGGATCGTTGCGGTCGTTGCTGTAGGAGGCGAAGCCGTCCACCCGGCGCGGATCGATCCCCGCGTCCTCGCACGCACGCAGGATCGCCCGCAGGGCGAGCGCGAACTCCGACTCGGGCGCGCGCCCGTGCTTGTAGTAGGCCGTCTCGCCGACCCCGACGACCGCGACCCGGCCCCGGATGGTGCGCGTCCCGATCATGTCCGATCTCCCGGCCCCATCTCCCCGGCTGAATCTCCCCGTGGCCATTCCCAGTGGCGAATGGCGTTCCGTATTCGGCACGTGGGAAGGTACCCCACGCCGCGGGCGTTGTCACGCCCGATCGCCGTCAGTGGGGCGAGCCGGTGGTGATCGGGAGGAAGGGGGCGTGCACCCGCACCCACGGCACGGCGAGCCGACCGAGCAGCCGCTCGAGCGCGGGCTCGTCCGGGACGAGGAGCCGGTCTCCCGCGACCGCGAGGGCGGCGTGGAGCCGGCCCACCTCGAGCGCGACCCGGATCCCCTCCCGCTCGCTCCGCGGGCTCACCGCCAGCAGCGCCTCCGACGCCGCCTCCACCGTGACGTACCAGCCCGGGCCCACGTAGAGCAGACGGCCCGGCACGAGCACCTCGCCCGGGGGCAGCATCAGCGTGAAGACCCGGCCCGCGCGCGTGACCACGCGGCGCCGGGCCCGCCGCCGCTCCTGCGCGGTCAGCTCCACCGCGTCGGCCTCGTACCCCGCGAGCTCGGCCCGATCGTCGCGCTCGGGCAGGCCCGCGATGACGACGGTGTCGCCGGTCACGCCCGGCGACCGGTCTCCAGGTGCTCGCGCCAGTAGTGGTGCGTCTTGGCCACCACCGTGATCACGCTCTTCACCTGGTCCTCGAGCCGGAAATCGGGGCCGGCGGGCAGCAGCAGCCGATCGCCCTCGACCCGCGCGTCCACGTTCTCGAGGATGATGGCCGCACAGAGCCACGCGGCCATGCGTGGGCTCTCGCAGCGGATCGCGATCAGCCCGGGGCCGGCCGGCGCCGCCTCGAGCCCGGTGGTCTCGAGAATCCCGCGCTCGAGCTCGGCGAGCATCTCGGGGCTGGAGTCGCTCGCTGGCCCGGCGGGCGCGCGAAGCGCCTGCTCCGGGCCCCGGTGCGGCGGCCCTCCGTGGAGCGCG
>DATFAJ010000178.1:0-7268 GCA_035254745.1 Candidatus Methylomirabilota bacterium
ACCCTGCACTTCTACCAGCAGCTCGGGCTGACGCTGCTGCGCACGTCGGGGCCGAGCGCCGACGGAGTGCGATCCGCGGTCATGCAGGTGGGGAGCCAGGAGCTGAACATCTTCTCGTCGCCCGGGCCCGCGTTGCCCGGCGCGGAGCATCCCGCCGGAGTGGACCACTTCTGCCTCACGGTGGACGCCGCGTCGATCGACGCGGTCATCGCCGAGCTGCGACAGGTCGGGATCGACGTGGTGCGGGGGCCGGTGGAGCGGCGCGACGGCACCGCCCTGTTCGTTCACGATCCGGACGGCGTCCGCGTGGAGCTGCAGCTCAAGAAGCCGACCACGGGAGCGGGGCCGGGTCGGGTTCGCCGGTACCCGTACGCCCAGCTCGACGTGTTCACGGAGCGGCCGCTGACCGGGAATCAGCTGGCGGTGTTTCTCGAGCCCGCGGGGCTGACGGCCGAGGAGATGCTGGCGCTCACGCGGGAGATGGGATTCTCGGAGACCACCTTCGTGTTCCCGGCGGACTCCCCGGGAGCGGATTTCCGGGTCCGGATCTTCGCCCTGAACGTGAACCGCGAGATCGAGGTGGCGGGACATCCGACGATCGGCACCGTCTTCGCCCTGGCCCGGCGGGGGCTGATCGAGCCGGGGCGCCGGCGGGTCGTCCTGGCCCTCGGGATCGGGCCCACCCCGGTCGAGCTCGAGTGGGAGGGGAGCCGCTTGAAGTTCGCCTGGATGGAGCAGCGCGCGCCCGAGCTCGGCGGCACGTTGACCGACCCGGCGGCGGTGGCCGGAGCGCTCGGCATCGGGGCGGAGGACATCGAGCGGACCCGTCTGCCGGTCCAGCAGGTCTCCTGTGGCGCCCCATTCCTGCTCGTCCCGGTCGCGACGCGCGCGGCGGTCGATCGCGCGATGCTGGATCGCCCCGCCATGGCCCGGCTGCTGGAGGCGGCCGGCCTCGTGCGCCGCGGCGTCTTCGTCTTCTCCCTCGAGCCCGGTGACGACGGCGCCACGGTCTACAGCCGGATGTTCGGATTCGGCGTGGTGGAGGACCCGGCCACCGGAAACGCCAGCGGCCCCCTGGGAGCGTACCTGGTGCATCACGGGGTCGTCCCACCCGAGCGCGCGGGGCATCTGGTCAGCCGGCAGGGGGTCAAGATGGGGCGCCCGAGCGAGGTCCACATCGCGGTGACGGCCTCCCCGGCGGGAATCACGAGTGTCCGCATCGGCGGCTCCGCCGTGCTGGTCGCGGAAGGGACGCTGACGCTTCCGGGATCCCATCGTGGCGCCTGACGAGGGGTACCCGGAGCGCCTGTTCTCGTACGGCACGCTCCAGCTCGAGGCCGTGCAGATGGCGACCTTTGGCCGGCGCCTGACCGGTCCGCGCGATGCCTTGCCCGGGTTCGAGCTGGTCTCGCTTCAGATCGAGGATCCGGCGGTGGTCGCGATCAGCGGAAAGGCGCAGCACACCATGGCGAAGTTCACCGGGCGTGTGTCCGACGTCGTATCCGGGACGGTGTTCGCGGTCACGCGGCAAGAGGTTCTGAACGCCGACGGGTACGAGGTGCCCGCGGTGAAGCGGGTGGCGGTCGTCCTTCAATCGGGGACTCGCGCGTGGGCCTACGTCGATGCTCGACACGCGCCGCCGGACTCGTGAGCCGAGGGAGGGCGGGGCTGGGGCTCGCGTTCCTGCTGCTCGCTGCGTCTTCGAGCGCCGCCCAGCTGCCGGACCCGAGGTACCGCGTGTTTCGGCCCGACACCCCGGGCTCCCATCCCGCCGTCGTGTTCGTCTCCGGAT
This sequence comes from Candidatus Methylomirabilota bacterium, assembly GCA_035254745.1. Classification (GTDB taxonomy): domain Bacteria; phylum Methylomirabilota; class Methylomirabilia; order Rokubacteriales; family CSP1-6; genus CAMLFJ01. The sequence continues at coordinate 1,793 of DATFAJ010000178.1, forward strand.
GCGACGGGTTCGCCCCCGCCGCCGCCCCCGCGCGATACGAGCGCCGCGCGGAGCACCTTCGCGCCCAGGGCTACGTCGTCGTCTTCGCCGACTACCTCGGCCGCCGCGGGCTCACGAGCTGCGCCGCGGCCATCACCCACGAGGAGGCCGCGCGGGATGTCGTGGCGGCGGCGACGTGGCTGGGATCACAGGCCGGGGTCGACCGTGGCCGGATCACCGCGATGGGATGGTCGTACGGCGGCCGCGCGGTGCTGGCGGCACTGGCCCGGAGCACCGAGGGGCCCGCGGCGTTCTCGCGCGCCGTCGTCTACTATCCCGATTGCCGGGCCCTCCAACCGTGGAAGGCGACGATACCGCTTCTGATGCTCCTCGGCGGCGCCGACGACATGACTCCGGCTCAGCTCTGCCAGGAGGCGGCGGCGAAGGTGGCGGCGCCGGCCGCGGTGAAGATCGTGGTGTACCCCGGCGCCCTCCACGGCTTCGACAACCCGGACCTCCCGGCGAGGGTGAGGGTCGGATTCTCCACCGTGGGCTACCAGGCGGAGGCCGCCGCGGGCGCCCAGAGAGAGGTCGATCAGTTCCTGCGGTCCCCCCGGTGAGCGGGCCCGTCAACGCCGTCTTCCGGACGCGGGCACGCCGCCGGGTCGCGGAGCGGCGCGCGTGACGTTGGCGCGCGTCGAACTCCGCAGGCTCGCGCCGGACGAGGTGGAGCTCCACCGGGATCTCCGCCTGCGCGCCCTGCGCGATGCGCCCGATTCCTTCGGCGAGACCGCGGCCGAGGCGGCGGCGCGCTCCCGCGCCTACTGGGAGGAGCTGACCCGCGCGGTGACCACGCCGGGAGGGCAGGCGATGTTCCTCGCGTGCGAGGACGAGCACGCGATCGGAACCGTGTACGCCCTCCTCGACCGGGAGCGGAGCGAGGCGGGGCGGGTCGGCGGCATGTGGGTGGAGGCGGCGTGGCGCGGGCAGGGCGTGGGGCGCAGCCTGCTGCTGGAGGTGCTCGGCTGGGCGCGCGCGCGTGGCCTCGCCCGGCTCGGTCTGTGGGCGCCGGCGCACAGCCCGGCCGCGATCGCGCTCTACTCCCGCGCGGGCTTCCGGGACACGGGCGCGCGGCGCACGCTGCCCGGCAACGCGTCGCTCCATCTCGTCGCGATGGAGGTCGAGCTGTGAGCGCCCGGCGGGGCCGGCCGCAGTGCGGAGGAGGCCGCCGTGGGTGACGTGACCGTCGTCGCCTTCGCCGCGCTCGCCGTCGTGGGACTCGCCCTCGTCGGATGGGGCGGCCTTCGGGGCGCGCGTCTGCCGCTGATGCTCGGCGGGGGCCTCCTGCTGGCGCTCGCGGGCGCCTGGGTGGTGGGACCGCCCGGCGCCGCGCTCGGCGCGGTCCCCCTGGCCTTCGCGCGACGCAGGCGGGCCGGCCCCCGGTGAAGGGCGGGTAGCCTCGACCATGCCGGTCACGCCGTTCCACATGGGACCCGGGCTCCTGGCGAAGGCCCTGCTCGGTCGGCACCTGAGCCTGATGGTGTTCGGCTTCAGCCAGGTCGCCATCGACCTCGAGCCGCTGGTGCACATCGTCCGGGGCGACGCCGTCCTGCACGGCTTCGCCCATACCTACGTCGGTGCGACGCTGGTGGCGTCGTTCTCGGTGGTGGCGGGCCGGCCGATCTGCCAGCGTCTGCTGGCGCGGTGGACACCGGACCCGGCGTCGCCATTCCTGATCTGGCTGCGCGGCCCGGACCGGATCGCGTGGCCGGCCGCGATCGTCGGCGCCTTCGTCGGGACCTACAGCCACGTCTTCCTCGACAGCATCATGCACGCCGACGTGCAGCCGATCGCCCCGCTCTCGGCCGGCAACGCGCTGCTGGGCGTGGTCTCGCTCGGGTCGCTGCATCTGCTGTGCGTCGCCGGCGGGGTGCTCGGCGCGCTCGGGATCGGCCTGGCATTCGCCCGCCGCGGGGCTCCTTCGCCGAGTGACGGGCCCGGCGGGGGTGTGTGGTAGAAGAGGGAATGCGGCGGCCCGGATGAGACGACGGATCGCGGAGATCACCTACTACCGGTGGGCCGGTGCCCTGCCCATCCTCGCCCCGCTGCTCGCCTACCTGACCTATCGGGACGAGCCGACGATCACCCTGCTGGACCGTGTCGCCATCCCCCTCTACGTGTCGGGACTCGTGGGCGGGCCCGTCTACGTGCCGTTCGCGGCCGTCGTCTTCTGGTGGCTCCGGCACGAGCCGACCGCGCGCTACCGGTCGATCGCCTGGAAGGCGCCGCTGCTGTTCCTGCCCCCGTTCCTCCTCTACCTGGTCGTGATGCGATGGTGGACGGGGAGCGCGGCGTCCCTGGTGGACACGCTCATCCTCTACGGGCTCGTCATGCTGCTGTTCGGCTACGGGTACGTGGTGCTCGTCTACGCGGGCCGGCGCGCGCTCGATCGGTGGGGGGCGATCGAGACCACGAGCGCCGCGCGCTGAGGCGGGCGTGACGCCCGCCCGCCGAGCCGTGCTGGATCGGGTGGCCGCCGCCGTGCTCGCGCTCCCGGCGACGGGCATCGTGCGCGTCGGCATCGACGGCGTCGACGGCGCCGGCAAGACCACGCTCGCCGACGAGCTCCGCGATCGACTGGCGGAGAGCGGGCGGCCGGTCATCCGCGCCGGCGTCGACGCGTTCCACCATCCGAAGGCGGTCCGCTATCGCCTCGGGCGCGACTCGCCGGAGGGCTTCTATCGCGATTCCTACGACTACGCCGCGCTTCGTCGCCTGCTGCTCGACCCGCTGGGGCCCGGCGGGACCGGGCGGTTCCGGCGGGCCATCTTCGACGTGGACGCCGATCGCGCGGTGGACGCGCCCGAGGAGCGCGCGACGCCCGGGTCGATCCTGCTGCTCGACGGTATCTTCCTGCACCGGCCCGAGCTGCGGGACACCTGGGACCTCTCGGTCTTCCTCCGCGTCGAGTGGCCGCGGAACCACCGACGGCGCGACGCGACCGGCACCCCGACGCCGCTGGACCCGGAGGCCCCGGCGACGCGGCGGTACCTGGGCGGCCAGCGTCTCTACTTTCGCGAGTGCGCCCCGTGGGAGTGTGCCAGTATCGTCGTCGACAACGACGACCTCGACGCGCCGTTCGTGGTGGAGCGCGGCGACCGTCGCGGCCGGCAGGCCGGCGCGTGTGGCGGCGCGGCCTCGAGGAGCTGCGGCTGATCGGCTTCGGCGAGCGGAACCGTCCGGCCTCGCAGGAGGCGGAGGCCGTGGTGATCGTCCCGCTCGACCGGTGACGAGGTGACGCCCATGATCCTGGCCGCGAACGTGGTGGTCGCGCTGGTCGCGCTCCTCCATCTCTACTTCCTGGTCCTCGAGATGTTCCTCTGGAACACCCCGAGGGGCCGGCGCACGTTCGATCTCACCCCGGAGTTCGCGGCCGCGTCGAGGACGCTCGCGGCCAACCAGGGTCTCTACAACGGGTTCCTCGCCGCCGGGCTCGGGTGGGGGCTCGCGCTCGGCGCGGCCGGCGTCGCGGTGGAGGTCTTCTTCCTCGGGTGCGTGATCGTGGCCGGCGTGTTCGGCGCGCTCACCGCGAGCCGCAAGATCCTGTGGGTGCAGGCGCTGCCCGGCGCGGTCGCGCTGGCGCTCGTGCTCCTCTCGCGGGGGCGGTGAGCAGCCGACCGCGCGCGGAGCGGCTCCTCGACGCGGTCCGCGCGCTCGGTCCGCTGGTCGAGGCCGAGCGCGCGAGCCTCGACCGCGACCGCGCGCTGTCGCCGCCGCTGGTGGACGCGCTGGTCGACGCCGGGCTCTTCCGGCTCTGGACGCCGCGGCGCCTGGGCGGGGCCGAGCTCGATCCGGTCTCCGGACTGCGGGTGATCGCGGCGGTGGCCGCCCTCGACGGCTCGGTGGGCTGGAACGTGATGGTCGCCTCCGCGCACGGGTTCCTGGCCGGGCGCCTCCCCGCGCGGCCGGCGCGCGAGGTCTTCGGCGATCGGCGCGCGGTGGTGGCGGGCCAGCTCGAGCCGGGCGGGAGGGCCGAGGCGGTCCGGGGCGGCGGCTACCGCGTCTCCGGCACTTGGAGGTTCGCGAGCGGGTGCCGCCACGCCACCTGGCTGCTCGCGCACTGCGTGGTGGCGGAGCGCGCGCGCGGCCGCGCGCCCGCGCGGCCGGCGACCCGGCTCGTGTTCGTGCCCGCCGAGCGCGCCCGCATCCACGACACGTGGCGCGTGAGCGGCCTGCGCGGCACCGGCAGCCACGACTACTCGCTGGAGCGGGTGCCGGTGCCCGCCGCCTACGCGGTCGACGTCTACGCCGACGAGCCGACCCGTCCGGAGCGGCTCTACGCCGTCCCGGTGATCCCGTTCGTGACCGCGGCGGTGGGCGCGGTACCGGTCGGCATCGCCCGCGGCGCGCTCGAGGACCTCGCCCGGCTCGCCCGGACCCGCCGGCGGGGCGGGCGGCCGCTCGCGGAGGATCCCGCGGTGCAGCGCGGGATCGCCCGCGCCGAGATCCACGCGCGCTCGGCGGAGAGCCTCCTGCTCCAGGCGGTCGACGACATGTGGCGGACGGTGACGCGGGGCAAGCCGCCGACCCTCGAGCAGCGGGCGCAGGTGCGCATGGGATGCGTCAACGCGGGCGTGGCGGCCGCGGCCGCGGTCGACGTCGTCTGGGAGCTCGCGGGGTCGGGCGCCGTCTTCGAGGCGGCGGGGCTCGAGCGGCGCTTTCGCGACGTGCACGTCGCCACCCAGCACGTGGCGCTGGCGCCGCGCACCCTCGAGGTGGCCGGCCGCGTGCTGCTGGGGCTCGATCCGCAGGGGATCTTCTGAGCGTGCGCACCCTGGTCCCGATCGGGCTGATGGCGGCGGCGCACCTGCTGGTGACGCTCGGGCTCGGCGTCCTCACGTTCCTCTCGCAGGGCCCGCTCGACCGGCCGGGGCCGCCCGGCCGCGTCCACCGGACGCTCTCGGCCACCGTCGACGTGCTCGAGTTCCCCGGGGTGTGGGCCCTCCGCCGGCTCGACCGCGAGCGGCTGCGCGGCTTCGAGGCGGCCGCGGTGGCCAACAGCCTCCTGTGGGGGACCGGCCTCGTGCTCGCGGCCCGGGGAGTACGATGGCTCGGTGGACCGCGCTCGCGATGACCGGCGCATGAGCCTCCCGCGCGTCACCTACGTGGGCGGGCCGACCGCGCTGCTCGAGTGGGGCGGTCTGCGCCTGCTCACCGATCCGACGTTCGCCCCGGCCGGTACCGCGTACACCGCCGGGACGTACTCGCTGCGCAAGACGCGCGACCCCGCGCGGCCCGCGGACGCGCTCCTGCCGCTGGACGTTCACCGCCGAGGAGGGCGTGGAGGCGGCGCGCGCGCTCGGCTCGGCGATCGTCGTGCCCGTGCACTACGAGGGCTGGGAGCACTTCTCGGAATCGCGCCCCGAGATCGACCGCGCCTTCCGGGAGGCGGGGCTCGCCGAACGCCTGCGCTGGCTGGCCGGCGGCGTCCCGGAGG
>DATFAJ010000179.1:0-3233 GCA_035254745.1 Candidatus Methylomirabilota bacterium
GCGAAGAGCGCCTCCGGCACGGTCTTGCGCCCGGCCTTCACCGGGCGGACCCCGAGAGCCTCGAAGAAAGCGGCGAAGAACTTCCCGGGGTACATGAGGTGACGGACGCCCCGGCTGCGCGACCACACCTTCGACGGACGCCCGTGCCAGGCGTCCACCGCCGAGGCGACGCGCTCCAGCGCGGCGGAATCCTTCGAGCCGAACGAGAAGCCGACCCGCGGATACTGGGTGTCCCCCGCCCGGAGCCACCCGTCGCCCACGAGCCAGCCGAGCACGAACCCGAGATCGGCGCTCCACCGGGTCGGCAGCGGGTGATGATATCGGCGACCGTTGCGGCCGATGAACTCGGTCGGCGGCGCGACGGGAAGCGCGTCGTCATCGGCGAAAGCACCCGGGTCGCTCTGGATCCACACGCGGTCGAGCGCCACGCGAAGCTCGCCGGCCCGGACCCAGCCGCGGTCGGTCATCACCCGGTGGTCGGGCGTGCACGTGAGCTCGTAGCCCGCGGCAGTCCGGACCACGACCGTCTCGCGCTCGCCCGAGCAGAAGGCCCGGCTGATGGGCAGACAGCCCTCGCCGTAGGCCGAGAGCGGCACGTCGTGCGTCCCCTCCCACACCATGAGCCGCGAGGGGAGCAGGCGCGGATCGACCTTCACCGCGACGCCGCCAGCCCCGAAGCGGGTCGCGACCCGCTCCATCCGCAAGAGGCCGCGATCGGTGGAGACGAGGGCGTCACCCGCGATACACGGGTTGGTCGCCTCGATCAGCCCCAGGTCCGGCGTGGGATTGGCCGGGCTCCGGTTGATGCGGTCGATGAAGACCATGCCCGGATCGCCGGTGCGCCACGCGGCGCGGACGATGCGCCCGAAGACCTCGCGGGCACGCAGGCGCCCGGTGACCTGGCCGGTGCGCGGGTTGATGAGGTCGTACTCGCCGTCGGCGGCGAGGGCCTCCATGAACGCGTCGGTCGCGGCCACCGAGATGTTGAAGTTGGTGATGCCGCCGTCGAGCTTGCACTCGATGAACTCGAGCACGTCGGGATGGTCGACGCGCAGGATCCCCATGTTGGCCCCGCGGCGCGTGCCGCCCTGCTTGACCGCCTCGGTGGCCGCGTTGAACACGCGCAGGAACGACACCGGGCCGGACGCCCGGCCGCCCGTCGAGTGCACCACGTCGTCCTTGGGCCGCAGCCGTGAGAACGCGAAGCCGGTGCCGCCGCCCGACTGCTGGATGATGGCCGCGGCCTTCACCGACTCGAAGATCTCCTCCATCGAGTCGCCCACCGGCAGGACGTAGCAGGCCGAGTACTGGAGCGCGTTGTCCTTGCCCGCGTTCATGAGCGTGGGCGAGTTGGGCAGGAAGTAGCCGTCCACCATCATGTCGTAGAAGGCGGCCGCCACCTCGGAGACCGCGGCCGCGCTGCGGCCGAAGCGCGTCTCCGCGGAGGCGATGGCCAGCGCCACCCGCCAGCACATCTCCTCGGGGGTCTCGCGCACCTGGCCCTGCTCCCGGGCCAGGTAGCGCTCGCGGAGGACGCGCAGGGCGGGCTCGGACCAGCGGCCCGTCTTGGGTGGTCGGGTCATGGACGGCATGGCTTCTCGCTTACCCCTCCCCTGGTATCCGACGGCGGAACGCATCCCGCGCATGGGGTACCCACCGGACTATCTCACAAACTTGACTACAGTCCAAAGGTCCTTACAATTGGGCGGAATTGACTTCTCCACGCGGATTCTCGCCATGCGCCTTCTCAGCCGGCCAGGACCCGGAGGAGGGCTTCCCGAACCCGCCGCTGCCCCCGGCTTCGGTCCTGAAGGCGGTCGGTCCGATCCTCCGCGAATACTCGGCGCGATCCGACGTTTCTAGATGGGCTTCGCTTGTCCCCACGCTTCACGTGATGCTCGAGGAGCGCCTCCCGCGCCGGGTGCAGGCCGCGGCGGGCGAGCCCGTGCTGCAGGGAGATCCGGCATGATGCGGGAGCGACTCACTCTGTCCCTGGCGCTGGTCCTGACCCTGGGGCTGCTGCCGTCCGCGGCCCCGGCCCAGACGCCCCCGCCGACGACACCCCTGCCACCGGCCGCCGCGCCGCCCGCGGTGATGCCCACGCCGCCGTCGATGCCGCCGCGCGAGCCCCTGCCCCCGCCGCCCGGCATCCGCCCGTTCGCCACGCCCCAGGAGCTGGTGGGACGCGAGCTCGGCCTCGAGGAGGCGGTCAACATCGGCCTGGAGAACGCTCCGCTGATCGTGGCCCGCATCGGCGACTACGTCGCGGCCCAGCAGCGGGTCAACCAGGCGCTGGCCCCGCTCCTCCCGCAGCTCACCGGGTCGGGCAGCTACGGGCGGCTGCGCGGGCTCAGCACGGTCAGCGGCGACTCGTCGACCACCGACTTCGGGTCGGCGAGCATCACCGCCTCGCAGCTCCTGTTCGACTTCGGCCGGACGTGGGCCGCCAAGGACGCGGCCAAGTCCAACGCGGCCGCGCTCAAGGAAGTGCTCGAGTCGCAGAAGCTCGACATCTCGCAGCTCGTGAAGACGCAGTACTTCACGCTGCTCCTCTCCAAGCGCCTGGTGCAGGTGAACCTGGCCGCGCTCGATCGGGCCGAGGTCAACCTGCGGAGCGCCCAGGGCTTCTTCCAGGTCGGCACCCAGCCCAAGAGCTTCGTCACGCGCGCCGAGGTCGACGTGGCCAACGCGCGGGTCAACGTCATCCGGGCCCAGAACGCGGTGAACCTCGCTCGGGTGGCCCTGAACGCGGCGATGGGCATCGCGGTCAACGCGCCGACCGAGGTCAAGGACCTGCTCTCCTATACCCAGTTCCCGATCAACCGCGACGACCTGATCGGAGAAGCGCTCCGGAACCGCCCGGAGTACCGGCAGGTCAAGGCGCAGGCCGACGCCGCGGATGCCACCGTCCGCCAGACCTTCCGCGACTTCTTCCCCAACCTCTTCGGCAGCGGCACCTACGGAGTGGCGGGCGTCACCGGGTCCCCGGCATCCGGCTCCACGTCGACCAACGGGTTCATCGACTCGGGCAACCAGTGGAACGTGGGCCTGACGCTGAGCTGGTCGATCTTCGACGGCGGCGGCAAGATCGCCCGCTACAAGGAAGCGAAGGCGAACGTGGAGGCGGCCCGCGCGCGGGTGCGCGACACCGAGCTCCAGGTCTGGCAGAACGTGGAGCAGTCCTACCTCAATCTCGGAGAGGCCGAGGAGCGCATCGGGGCCGCCCAGAAGGC
>DATFAJ010000180.1:0-2091 GCA_035254745.1 Candidatus Methylomirabilota bacterium
ACCCCGAGCCCGGGCGCGAAGGGCAGCGTGGCGAAGATCAGCATGCAGGGCACCAGGAACACGATCGGGGCCAGGTTGTAGACCGGCCGATCGGCCTGCCGCGGGATCACGTCCTCCTTCATCATGAGCTTGAGCGCGTCCGCGATCGGCTGGAGCAGGCCGTGGGGACCGACCCGGTAGGGCCCGATGCGCGACTGCATCCGCGCTGCGAACTTGCGCTCGAGCAGGGTGACGTAGGTCACCATGCCGATGATGACGTTGAGCACGATGAAGCCCACGATGAAGGCGTGGATCGCCTCCGTGGCGAGGGGGGGCAGGGCCGGCATGCTAGCGGTCCACCTCACCGAAGACCGGGTCGACCGAGCCCATGATCGCGACCACGTCGGCCACCTTGGTGCCGATCAGGATGTGCGGCAGCACCGACAGGTTGGAGAAGGACGCGCCCCGCCACTTCATGCGGTAGGGCTTGGCGCCGCCGTCGGAGATCAGGTAGCACCCCACCTCGCCGCGCGGGCCCTCGACCCGGGCGTAGCCTTCGCCCTTGGCCACGCGCACCTGGCCCACCGACTTCACGCCGGGGCGCGAGGAGATCGGCCCCTCCGGCAGCCCGTCCAGGGCCTGGCGCACGATGCTGATCGACTCGCGGAACTCCACCATGCGGACCCGGTAGCGGGCGTAGCAATCGCCCGCGGTCTCCACCGGCACCTTGAAGTCGAAGTCCTCGTAGGAGGAGTAGGGCTCGAGCCGCCGGATGTCGTAGCTCACCCCCGAGCCGCGGATGAGCGGGCCGGAGAGGCCGATCGTCTGGGCCAGCTCCCGCGAGATCGTGCCCACCCCCTGGGTGCGCGCCTGGAAGAAGGCGTTGCGCTCCAGCATGTCCTCGTACTCGACGAGTCGCCGCTCGACGAGGGCGATGGTCTCCCGGCACTTCTGGGCCCAGCCCGCCGGGATGTCGTAGCGGACGCCGCCCACCTGGTGAAAGCCGTAGAGCAGCCGCGCGCCCACGAGGGCCTCGAACAGGTCGAGCACCCACTCCCGCTCCCGGATGCAGTAGAGGAACACGGTGGCGCCGCCCCCGAGCGCGCCGCCCATGTCGAGGCACCAGGTGCCGAGCCACAGGCAGTGCGAGGCGACGCGCTGCAGCTCGCTCACGATCACCCGCAGATACTGGGCCCGCTTGGGCACCTCGATCTTGCCGATCGTCTCCGCCGCGCGCACGTAGGCGAGCTCGCTGCACATCGCGGCCACGTAGTCGGTCTTGGACGCGATCGAGGGGTACTGGGTGTAGGTCAGGGTCTCGCCGAGCTTCTCGTGGCAGCGGTGGAGATAGCCGATCACCGCGTCCACGCCCACCACCGTCTCGCCCTCGAGGGAGAGGATCGCGCGGAAGACGCCGTGGGCGGACGGGTGCTGCGGCCCCATGTTCATGGTGAGGCGCTCGCTGCCCCCATAGCCCAGCTCGACGACTTTTCGCGCTTCGGGATCCATGGAGCCGGCTAGCGCATCGGGGAGAACGCGGCGGGGTTGAGGATGATGGACTGCATGTTCGCGAGCAGCGGCATGGCCTTGGCGAGGAACGCCTGCCACTCCGGCTCCTGGGCCATCTTGGCGCGGGCCGCCGCGCGATCGTTCAGGTCGCGGTAGACCCACATGTGCACGACCTCGTTGAGCTGGGCGACTTCCGTCTGCCAGAGCCCCACCCGGCGCGTGAACTTGTCGCGGAAGGGCATGATGTCCTTGAACAGGCCGAGCCACTCCCCCGCGCGCCCGACGTGCGCACGATACCAGCGCAGCTCGTAGACGTTGCCGGTGTCGGTCGGCGGCGTCATCGGCACCACCGCGGACAGGAGCTTGTTCTCCTGGGCCAGCATCATGGGCCGGATCTTGGGGATGTACTCCTTGGTCCACGCCTCGTCCCGGCCGAGCGCGGCCCGCAGGCGATCGCGCTCGCCGAGGTCGGCGTAGCTCCAGAGGTGCACGAGCTGGTTCAGGGTGCCGAACTCGGTGGACCAGTAGCCCTCGAGCTTGCCGTACTTGTCGCCGCGGATCTTGCGACCGATCTCCCCGTTGAGCTTGAGGTACTCGCCCTGC
>DATFAJ010000181.1:0-6017 GCA_035254745.1 Candidatus Methylomirabilota bacterium
CGGCAGTCCACCATGGGGTCGGTGAAGTGATCGACGTGCCCGCTCGCCTTCCAGACCATGGGATGCATGAGGATGGAAGCGTCGAGGCCGACCATGTCCGGGCGCCGCTGGACGAAATCGCGCCACCACGCCCGCCTGATCTTGTTCTTGAGCTCCACCCCGAGCGGGCCGTAGTCCCAGCACGACCCGGTGCCCCCGTAGATCTCGCTCGACTGGAAGACGAACCCGCGCCGCTTGCAGAGCGAGACCAGCGTGTCCATCGAGACCATGGCGGTCAGGATAGCATAGGGGCGCGGATGGGCCCCGAGGGCTCGGGCTACCGCTCGGGCAGCGACACCATCGGGGGCACGCGTCGAGTCTGGGTGATGAAGCGCGACGAGAGCGGGTAGCGGCCCATGAGCCGCGCGAGCAGACCCTCCAGCACCATCGCCAGCTCCGCGTCGAGGTCGGCGGCGAGGTTGAGCCGCAGGGCCTCCTCCCAGGAGAGCGCGCGCAGGCGCTTGAGCGTACCCACCAGGCTCCCGGAGAGCGGGATGGCGTCGGCACCCGGCCGGCAGGCCGCACACACGAGCCCGCCCGCGGTCACGTCGAGGGCCGGATCGTCGAAGGGGTGGAGCCGCCCGCAGGACATGCAGCGATCGATCCGGGGCCGGTGACCGAGCAGGTCGACCGCGCGCAGCCCGAAGCAGACCGCGACCCGCGCGGGCCGCGCGCTCGTCTCCATGGTCTGGAGCGCGCGCGCCAGCAGCGCGAAGAGGGCGGGCTGCGGATCGCGATCGGCGGAGAGGCGGGCCACCACCTCCACCGCCCACGCGCCCTGCCCCAGCCGCTCGAGGTGCTCCCGCACCCCCACGAACGACCGCACGATGTCGAAGTGATCGACCTGTACCAGCTCGCTCCGTCCGGTGTCGAAGAACACCATCTCGCCGAGCGTGAACAGCTCGAGCGCGCTCCCGAAGCGCGAGCGGGGACGGCGGGCCGAGCGGGCGATGCCCCGCACCTTGCCGTGCTCGCGCGTGTAGAAGTCGACGAGCCGGTCGCTCTCCCCGAAGGCGCGCCGGCCGATCACGATCGCGCGGGTCTTGTAGAGCGCCATCAGGAGGTGAGCAGGAAGCCGAACTCGCGGAGGGCCCGGTCGTCCTTGCGCCATTCCGAGCGCACGCGCACCGTGAGGTCCAGGAAGACCTTGATGCCGAAGAAGCGCTCCAGGTCCGCGCGGGCCGCCGCCCCGATCCGCTTGAGCATGCTCGCGCCCTTGCCGATCACGATGCCCCGCTGCGACTCGCGCTCCACGAAGATGATGGCGCGGATGTAGAGGCACTCGGGCCGCCGGCGCTCGGTCAGCTCTTCCACCCGCACCGCGCAGGCGTACGGGACCTCCTGGTGGGTCAGGCGAAAGATCTTCTCCCGGATGGCCTCCGCCACCCAGAAGGTCTCCGGCTGGTCGGTGAGCGCGTCGGGGGGGAAGTAGGGAGGCCGCTCCGGCAGGGCCGCCACGATCAGCTCCAGCAGCCGGTCGCAGTGCTCCCCGCGCTCGGCCGAGATCGGCACGATCTCCGCGAACGGATACGCCACCCGATAGGCCGCGATCAACGGGAGCAGCCGCGCCTTGGGGCTGACCAGGTCCGTCTTGTTGAGGCAGCAGAAGACGGGAGCGCGGCAGGCCTTCAGGCGGTCGAGCGCCTCGCGGTCGAGGCGGGCGGGATCCTCGGTGGCCTCGGCCACGAAGCACACCAGATCCACGTCCTCCACCGCCCGCTCCGCCGTCTTCGACATGAGCTGGCCGAGGCGGCCCGAGCCCGGGTGCAGGCCCGGCGTGTCGACGAAGATGATCTGGGCCGAGCGCAGGTGCCGGATCCCGGTGATGCGGGTGCGGGTCGTCTGCGGGCGCGGCGAGACGATCGCCATCTTCTCGCCGACCAGGCGGTTCAGGAGCGTGGACTTGCCCACGTTGGGGCGGCCGACCAGGGCCACGAAGCCCGCGCGGTGAGGGGCCGCCATCAGGCCTCGAGCAGCCCGGCCCAGAGGCGCGCGGGCACCGCTCGGGCCGAGCGTCCCGCCAGGATCTGCCGCGCCCGCTTGTGCATCCGTCGGGCGCGACGGGGATCGTGATCGTCGTAGCCGGCCAGGTGCAGCAGGCCGTGCACCACCAGCAGGTCGAGCTCGGCCGCGAGCGGCACCCGGAGCCGCCGAGCCTGGCGCGCCGCGGTCTCGGCGGAGACGATCACCTCGCCCCAGAGCCGGCCCGGACCGGGCCCGGCCAGATCGAAGGCCAGCACGTCGGTGGCCCGCCGGGTCCCGAGGTAGCGCGTATTGAGCGCGCGGATGCGACGGTCGTCGACCACCGTCACGTGCACCTCGCGGTCGGCCCGGCCGAGGGCCGCGAGGGCGCGCCGGGTCACCGCCCGCAGGCGCTCGGGAGACACGCGGGATCGGCGCTGGAGATTCGAGACCGCGACAGGCATGGGGTCAGGTCTTACATCCCAACATTTCGGGCTGGCCGGCGGATGAAAATGTCGGAATGTAAGACCTGACCCCGTCAGCGCGCCGGAGACTTGTGGACCCGATCGTAGGCCCGCACGATCGACGACACCAGATCGTGACGGACGACGTCGCGGTCGTCGAAGTAGATGAAGCGGATGCCGTCGATCCCCTGCAGCACGCTCTGGATCTCGATCAGGCCGGAGGGACGGCTCGCGGGGAGGTCGACCTGGGTGATGTCGCCGGTCACGACCATCTTGGAGTTGAAGCCGAGCCGGGTCAGGAACATCTTCATCTGCTCGGAGGTCGTGTTCTGGGCCTCGTCGAGGATGATGAAGGCGTCGTTGAGCGTCCGCCCCCGCATGTAAGCGAGCGGCGCGATCTCGATCGCCCCCTTCTCGGAGAGCGAGCCCACCTTCTCGGGCTCCAGCATGTCGTAGAGCGCGTCGTAGAGCGGGCGCAGGTACGGATGCACCTTCTCCACCAGGTCACCGGGCAGGAAGCCCAGCCGCTCGCCCGCCTCCACCGCCGGCCGCGTGAGGATGATGCGCGCGACTTCTCGCTTGAGCAGGGCGGATACCGCCATGGCCACCGCGAGGTACGACTTGCCGGTGCCGGCGGGGCCGATCGAGACGACGAGGTCGTTCCCGCGCACCGCCTCGAGATAGCGCCGCTGGTTGGCCGTCTTCGGGGTGATGAACCGCCGGCGCGACGGCACCGCGATCGCGTCCGACAGCACCGACTTGACGTCGCCGCCGGGCTCGCTGGACGCGATCCGCAGCGCGGAGCGGATGTCGGCGGCGCCGAGGGAGGGTCGCTCCCGCAGCATGGCCACCAGCTCGCGCAGGACGCGCTCCGCCTCGGCCACCTGTCGCTCCTCGCCCCGGAGGGTGACGTCGTGGCCGCGGGCGGTGATGCGGACGTCGTGCTGGGCCTCCAGCGCGCGCAGGTGCTCGTCGTGACGGCCGAGGAGGGCGAGGTGATTGAGATCCGGAGGCAGGACGACCCGCCGGGTGACGCCGGTGGCTTCGGTCAACGAGTGCTCATCCCTATGCGGGGGCCTCTGCTGGCAAGCATATCACGCGGATCCGAGGCCTTCCACGACCCGGATCCCGAGCTCGCGGAGCTGCTTGGCGTCCACCGGCGCGGGGGCGTCGGTGAGCGGGCACGTGCCCTTCTGCGTCTTGGGGAAGGCGATGACCTCCCGGATCGACTCCTGCCCGACCAGGTTGGCCACCAGCCGGTCGAGGCCGAAGGCGATGCCCCCCATGGGCGGCGCCCCGAACTCGAGGGCGTCGAGCAGGAAGCCGAAGCGCGCGCGGGCCTCCTCCTTCGAGATGCCGATGAGGCCGAAGACCCGCTCCTGCACCGTCGGCTGGTGGATACGGATCGACCCGCCGGCCGCCTCCTGGCCGTTCAGCACCAGGTCGTAGGCCTTGGCCCGGGCCCGCCCCGGGTCGGACTCCAGCATCGGAATGTCCTCGTCGCGCGGCGCGGTGAACGGGTGATGGACCGCGTCCCAGCGCTTCTCGTCCGCGTTCCACTCCACGAGCGGGAAGTCGATGACCCACGCGAAGACGTCACGGTCGGTCGGGATCAGGTCGAACCGTCGGGCGAGGTCCACCCGCAGACGTCCGAGCACGGTGGCCGCGACCGCCGGGATGTCGGCGACCAGCAGCAGCAGGTCGCCGGCGCCGCCGCCCAGCGTCTCGAGCAGGCGCGGCTGGATGCCGGTCATGAACTTGGCCACCGGCGACTGCACGCCCTCCGGGGTCACCTTGATCCACACCAGCCCCTTGGCCCCCGCCTGCTTGGCCTCCGCGGTGAGATCGTCGAGCTCCTTGCGGCTCATGCCGCCCGCGCCCGGCACGCGCAGCCCCTTGACCGCGCCGCCCGTGGCGACCGTCTGGGCGAAGGCCTGGAACTCGCTCCCCGCGAACAGGGCCGAGCAGTCGGCGAGCTCGAGGCCGAAGCGGAGATCGGGCTTGTCGGAGCCGTAGCGGGCCATCGCCTCATCGTAGGCGATGCGCGGAAAGGGCCGGGTGAGCTCGACGCCCTTGACGGCCCGCCACACCTCGGCCACGAGCCCCTCGATGATGGGGAGAAAGTCGTCCCGGTCGAGGAAGGAGGTCTCGATGTCGATCTGGGTGAACTCGGGCTGCCGATCCTTGCGGAGGTCCTCGTCCCGGAAACAGCGCACGATCTGGAAGTAGCGCTCGAAGCCCGCCACCATCAAGAGCTGCTTGAAGAGCTGGGGAGACTGGGGCAGCGCGTAGAAGCTGCCGGTCTGCAGCCGGCTCGGCACCAGGAAGTCGCGCGCGCCCTCGGGAGTCGAGCGGGTCAGGAACGGCGTCTCCACCTCGAGGAACTCGTGCGCGTGCAGGTAGTCGCGCGCCGCGCGGCACACCTGATCGCGCACCTGGAAGGCGTGCAGCACGTGCGGCCGGCGCATGTCCAGGTAGCGGTACTTGAGCCGCAGCGTCTCGTCGATGTCCGCGTCGTCCTCCAGCTGGAACGGGAGCGGACGCGACTCGTTGAGGATCCGGACCTCGGTGACCTGCACCTCCACCGCGCCGGTGGCGAGCTTGGGGTTCTCGGTGCCCGCGGGCCGGGACCCCACGGTCCCCCGCACCGCCAGCACGAACTCGGCGCGCACCGCCTCCGCCTTGGCGTGGGAGCCGCCGCCCGCGCCGGGGTTGAACACGCACTGGGTGAGGCCCTCGCGGTCCCGCAGGTCGATGAACACGAGGCCGCCGTGGTCGCGGCGGCGGTAGGCCCAGCCCATCAGGGTCACCACCTGCCCCACGTGCTCGGTCCGCAGCGCACCGCAGCTGTGGGTGCGCCGCCAGCCGCCCAGGCTCTCCGTCACGCTCTCGTCTCCCCCGCCCCGCCCGCGCGAGGCTCGCGCCACTCGACCGCCCCGTCCGTGCCCACCACCCCGATTCGACGGAACCCGCGCGCCTCGAGCTCCTGCAGCTGCTTGCCGAGCCGCTTGCCACGGATCTCCAGCAGCACGTGACGGCCCTGCTCCCGCAGGTCGCGGGCCAGGCCGAGGACCGGGGCCAGATCCATCGTATCGTCGAACACCAGCGCCACCCGTAGGCCGTCGGTCTCGGTGGAGGATCCTCGCTCCATGAGGATCCCGATCACCCGCTCGAACCCGATCGAGAAGCCGGTGGCCGGGACATCGCGGCCGATGAACTTGCCGACCATGCGATCGTACCGCCCGCCGCCCGCGATCGACGAGGTGGAGTCCCCGTGCTGGACCTCGAAGATGGGCCCGGTGTAGTAGCCCATCCCGCGAACGAGCGTGGCGTCGAAGGCGAGCCGAAAGCGCCCGGAGGCCTGGGCGGTCACCGTGTCCAGGATGCGCTCCAGGCCCCGCCACACCCCTTCGTCGACGCCGGGGCCCAGGAGATCCCGCAGCGCCGCCGTGGTGGTGGCCGACCCCAGCAGGGCCAGCAGCCGATCGACCGCATCCGCCGCGTGGCCCGCCCCCCGGAGCTCGGCCGCGACCGCGTCGCGCCCGAGCTTGT
>DATFAJ010000182.1:0-6713 GCA_035254745.1 Candidatus Methylomirabilota bacterium
CTGCACCCGTGGGTGGCGCGCGGCGCGGCCATCGTCGGCCTCGAGCCGTCGTGCCTGCTCACCCTGCGCGACGAGACCGTGGAGCTGGTGCGCACCGACGAGGCCCGGCAGGTCGCGGCCGCGTCGTTCCTCCTCGAGGAGTTCCTGCTGCGCGAGAAGGCCCGCGGTCTTACCCTGCCGTTCCGCGCGCTGCGCCCGGGCGGCGCGCGCAGGCCGGCGCTGCTCCACGGGCACTGCCACCAGAAGGCGATCGTGGGCACCGCGCCCACCGTGGCCGTGCTCCGCTGGGCCGGCTTCGACGTGGCGGAGGTGGACTCGGGCTGCTGCGGCATGGCCGGCTCCTTCGGCTTCGAGCGGGAGCACTACGATCTCTCGGTGAGCCTGGGGAACCGACGGCTGGCTCCCGCGGTGAAGTCCGCCGCGGTGGGCACCGAGATCGTCGCGCCCGGCGTGTCCTGCCGCCAGCAGATCGAGCACCTGGCCGGCCGGCCCGCCCGGCATCCCGCCCAGGTCCTGCGCGACGCGCTGTCGTCCTGACGCCGGCTCCCGCCGGGCCGGTCGATGGACAACCTGACGCTCAAGCTCGTCCTCACGCCCGCCCTGATCGGGACCGCGACCCTCGCGGGGCGCCGGTGGGGCCAGTCGGTCGGGGGCTGGCTCGTGGGGCTGCCGCTCACCACCGGGCCGGTGGCCTTCTTCATCGCGCTCGACCACGGCGCGGCCTTCGGGGCCGCCGCGGTGGTCGGCTCGCTCGTGGGCGCCGTCGCCGAGGCCGCCTTCAGCGTGGCCTACGGCTGGAGCGCGACGCGCACCGCGTGGCCTCCCGCGCTGCTGGCCGGCTCGGCCGCCTACGCGGTCACCGCCGCGGTGCTGCAGCCCTTCGGGCTCGGCCCGGCCGCGCTCTTCGGCCTGGTCGTCGCGGCGCTCGCGGTCTCGATCCGGCTGATGCCCGCCGCCGTCGTGGGAGCCACGCCGGCCGCGCCGCCCCGCTGGGACCTGCCGGCCCGCATGGTGCTCGCCACCGCGGTGGTGCTGGCGCTGACCGCGCTCGCCCCGCGGCTCGGCGCGCGGTGGAGCGGGCTGCTCGCGACCTATCCGCTCTTCGCCGCCATCCTGACCGCGTTCGGCCATCGGATGCAGGGCACGGGCGCGGCCCTGAGCGTGCTGCGCGGGCTGCTCTTCGGGCTGTTCTCCTTCGCGGCCTTCTGCCTGGTGCTGGCGGTGGGCCTGGTCCCGCTCGGCATCGCGGGCGCCTTCGCGGGGGCGATCGCGGCGGCGGTGCTGGTGCAGGGGATCGCGCTCTGGCGGATGCGGGCGCCGGGGGCCCCTTGACTCGCGGGAGCCGTGACCTCTAGATAGTCGGGGCGCCGCCCCGCGGCAGATCCGGGCGCCCCGCCTCGACAAGGAGATTCGCGCATGAGGGCTTCCTTCTACGAAGGCTCCCGGACGTTTCGCACCGGTCCCAGCCCCCGCCCGTCACGCGCGCCCGACCAGGCGCTGCTCCGGGTGCGGCGCGCCGGCATCTGCGGCACCGATCTCCACATCTTCCAGGGGCATCTCGACCACCGCATTCCCAAGGGCGGGATCATCGGGCACGAGACCTTCGCGGAGGTGGTGGAGGCGCCGGGCGGCAGCGGCTTCCAGCCGGGCGATCGCGTGGTGGTCGAGCCGATCCACTCCTGCGGCGAGTGCCGCGCCTGCCGGATGGGCGGCTACTACCTCTGCTACCGCCTCCAGATCTACGGCGTGGAGCTGCCGGGCGGCATGCAGGACTACTGGGCGGTGCCCGCGTCACGGATGCTGCACGTGCCCGCCTCGCTCGGCGACGACCAGGCCGCGATGATCGAGCCGCTCGCGGTCGCCACTCACGACGTGCGCCGGGCCGAGGTGAAGGCGGGCGACACGGTGCTGGTGCTCGGGGGCGGGCCGATCGGCGCCCTGATCGCGATGGTCTGCCGGCACCGCGGCGCGCGCGTGATCGTGAGCGAGGTGAATCCGTTCCGGATCGACCTGCTGCGCGGGCTCGGCCTCGAGGTGATCGGCATGGACGCCGACCCGGTGCGGTTCGTCAACGAGTGGACGGCGGGGCAGGGAGTCGACGTGGCCTTCGAGGTGAGCGGTCATCCGGCCGCCGCGCGCGTGATGACCGAGACCGTGCGCGTGTGGGGCACGGTGAGCATCGTCGCAATTCACTCCGAGCCGACGCCGGTGAATCTCTACCCGATGTTCGCCCGCGAGGTCACCATGCACGGCAGCCGGCTCTACAACCGCCAGGACTGGGAGGAAGCGATCCGCCTGGCCGCCGCGGGCGCGGTGACCCTCGCCCCGCTCGTGAGCCGGAAGATCCCGCTCGAGGGGCTGCAGGAGGGGATGGAGGAGGCGCTGCGGGGCGGGCCGGTGATGAAGGTGCTGGTCGACCTGACCGCCTGAGGTCCCTCACCCGTGCCCTTTCCCCACGGGGCCGTGAACCCTCTCCCCTCCTGGGGAGAGCGGGCACGGGTGAGGGCGCTCTCGGCTACTTGTCCTTGATGGCGGCCTGCACCTTGGCCACCATGTCGGGCGGGATCGCCGCGAGCCCGTGGGCCTTCTTGGCGTGCTCGGCTCCCTTGGCCATCACCTCGGCCACGTCCTTGCCTTCCATGACCGCGCTGCAGCCCGGCATCAGATCCCCACACCGTAGAACCTTGGCCATGTCGCTCTCCTCTTCGGGGAAACGGGGTTGAGGTCGATCGGCCTCACGCCCGGGCGCGAGGCCCCAGCCGGCGTACGCGTCAACCCTAAACCGAATCCGATGCGCGCGCCACCCGGCCGTCGCGTCGAGGGAATCGGGGGCTTCGGGGCGGCGCTAGCGGCCGGGCGAGACGACCAGGTTGGTCGGCTTGCCCTGGCGGAAGTTCTCGATGTTCGCCACCGCGGCGAGCAGGCCGTCGCGGATGACCTCGGGGGTCTGGCCCGCGTTGTGCGGGGAGAGGACCACGTTCGGCAGGGTGAGGATCGGATCGTCGGGCGCGAGCGGCTCCTGGTGGAAGACGTCGAGCCCCGCGCCCATGATCTTGCGGTCGCGCAGGGCGGCCAGCAGGGCCTCGCGATCCACCAGCGCGCCGCGCCCGGTGTTGACCACGATCGCGGTGGGCTTCATCATCGCCAGCTCCTTGCGGCCGATGAAGTTGCGGGTCTCGGTGGAGAGGCGCACGTGCAGGCTGATCACGTCGGCCTGGGCGAGGATCTCCTCCTTGCTGGCCGGCCGGGCCCCGGTCTTGCGGATCCGCCCCTCGTCGCCGAGCGCGCTCCAGCCCAGCACGTTCATGCCGATGCCGCGGGCGATGGTGGCGAGGCGGCTGCCGATCGCGCCCATGCCGAAGACGCCGAGGGTCTTGCCGAGGCACTGGGTCAGCAGCTCGCGCGGCCAGCGCCCCTTGCGCATCTCCTCGTCGAGGGCGACCACCCGGCGCGCGACCGTGAGCATGAGGGTGAGCGCGTGCTCGGCCACCGCGAAGGCGTTGATGCCGGGGGTGTTGCAGATCGTGACCCCCCGCATGCCCGCCGCGTTCAGGTCGAAGTTGTCGGTGCCGGTGCCCCACACCGAGACCATCTTGAGCTTGGGGCAGGCCGCGAAGACGCCCTCGCTGAAGCGGGCGTGGGCGCGGATGTTGATGGCGGCGGGTGCGTCGCCGATGCGCCGGATCAGCTCCGCCTCCTGGTCGGCGCCGCGCTCGGTGAATACGCGCACCTCGCCCAGGCGCTTGGCCCGCTGATGCGCCTCGCTGCCCTCGAAGACCGACGGGAAGTCGTCCGGGACGACGATCACGCGGGCGGGCTCGCGAAGATCGCCTGCGCCGCCGAGACCCCCGCTCCCGCCTCGCTCCGGTAGCCGAGGTCGCGCAGCGTCATCTCGAGTGCGGACAGCGTCGGCAGCACGTACATCGGGCTTGAGGTGATGCCCATGTGCCCGACGCGCAGGGTGGTGGTGCGGATCTTGTCGAGCCCGGTCCCGATCAGGATGCCGTAGCGATCGCGCATGTGGCTGACCACCTTCGCGGGCTCGATCCCGGCGGGCGCCTTGAAGCACGAGACGGTATTGGACAGCAGCGAGGCGTCCGGGAACATCTCGAGGCGCATCGCCTCGAGGCCGGCGCGGAAGGCGCGCCCCGCCACCGCATGGCGGCGGAAGCGGTGGGCCAGGCCCTCCTCGAGGATGAGCCGGCTCGCGACGCCCAGCGCGCTCGTGAGGTGGGTCGGGATCGAGACCGGCTGCCGGCGCGGGCTGCCGTCGGGGATGTGGCCGCCGCGGGAGGCGGGGATCCAGTTCTCCTTCCACCGCAGCAGGTCGTAGGCCCACGAGGAGGACTTGTGCTTGCGGCGCTCCATCGACTCCCACGCGGCGGGGCTCACCGACACGATGGCCATG
Source organism: Candidatus Methylomirabilota bacterium (assembly GCA_035254745.1). Classification (GTDB taxonomy): domain Bacteria; phylum Methylomirabilota; class Methylomirabilia; order Rokubacteriales; family CSP1-6; genus CAMLFJ01. The sequence goes on from DATFAJ010000182.1 coordinate 4,409, forward strand.
CCGAGCGGCGCGGCCAGGCACTTCTGCGAGCCGGTCATGTTGAAGTCCACGCCCCAGTCGTCGGTGCGCACGTCGAGCCCGGCCAGCGACGACACCGTGTCGAGCATGAAGAGGGCGCCGTGCCGCTTCACCACGCGGCCCACCTCCGCGGCCGGATAGGTGGTGCCGGTGGAGGTCTCGTTGTGGACCATCGAGACCGCCTTGGGTTTCACGCGCTCGATGTCCCTCTCGAGCCGGCCCAGGTCCAGCGGGTGCCCCCACTCGACGTTGTGCTCGGTGACCTCGGCGCCGGCGCGGGTCATGATCTCGCGCATCAGGGAGCCGAAGACTCCGGCCACCACGACGAGGACCCGATCCCCCGGCTCGATCGCCGAGATCGCGGAGGCCTCGAGCGCGGTCCGGCCCGACCCGGGCATCGCGATGACCTCGCCGCGCGCGGTCTGGAAGATGTCGCGGAGCGCGAGGGTCACCGGCTCCAGGATCTTGACGTCGAAGTTCAGGTCGTACTGGATGGTGGCGGGCTGGCTCATCGCCTGCACGACCGGGAACGGCAGCTCGGTCGGCCCCGGGATCATCAGGATCGGCTGCGACTGGGTCGTTCCCCAGCGGATGGTGTCGTCCACGTCGACTCCTTGTGCGCGGGAGCGGAGGAGCGGCGCTACGCCCTGGCCTCGGCCAGGCCGCTCTGCTTCCGACGGATCAGATACAGGTTTCGCAGGTACACGAAGAGGCCCGCGCCCTGACCGAGAATGAAGACGGGATCCATGCGGTACACCGCGTAGACCAGCAGGGTGAGGCCGCCGCCGATGGAGAAGAACCAGAACGAGACCGGGATCACGCTCTCCTTCTTCCGCTCGGAGGCGATCCACTGGACCAGGAAGCGCATCGAGAAGAACGCCTGACCCAGGAACCCGATCGACAGCCAGAAGTGCTCGGACGTCATCATCGCCACGTCTCCTCGGTGCTCCGACCCCGCGTGCTAGAATCCAGCCACTCACATTATCGGACCTGCCCGTGGGTCGCAAGGAGTTTCATCACCGTGCGAGGCATCGACCAGGCGCTGGTGGACGAGGTGTGGCGCGAGATCACCGCGTATCCCCCCGGGCGAGTCGAGCAGGAGGCGCGCGAGTTCCTGGAGCGCCAGCCGGACGTGGCCGCCTTCGCGCACGCGGTCGCCCGTGAGCACGATCCGGTCGTGCAGCGCGCCTCCCTCGGCCTCTGCTTCCTGCTGTTCAAGATCCTCGAGCGGAGTCTCGGCCGTCCGTTCCCGCGGCTCGAGGAATCGCGGCTGCGGGCCGCGCACGAGGCGTCGACCGCGTGGCTCGCCGGTCTCGAGGGCGACGACTCGACCCGGATCCTCGCCGCGGCCGGCGCGCCCGGACATCCGACGCTCGCGGCCCACCTGGTGGCGATCTTCTACCGCGATGGCGCGGAGGGCTGCGACGAGCGGGTGCGGGCCGGGTTCCTGCTCATGCTGCGCACCCTGACCGACGCGCTGGACCTGGGACCGGTCGAGGCCTGATGCCGCGGCTCGCGGTCAACGGGATCTCGCTCCACTACGACGAGCTGGGCGCGGGCCCGCCGCTCGTGCTGATCCACGCCTTCCCGGTCGGGCGGCGGATGTGGGAGCCGCAGATGGCCGCGCTCGCGCGGCGCCACCGGGTCATCGCCTACGACGTGCGGGGCTTCGGCCGGTCGGACGCCCCGCGCGAGCCGGGCGCCTACTCCCAGGCGCAGTCGGTGGAGGACGCGCGCGCCCTGATCGAGGCGCTGGGCGCCGCGCCGGCCGCGGTGTGCGGGCTCAGCATGGGCGGCAACATCGCGCTCAATCTCGCGCTGACGTATCCCGAGACGGTCTCCGCGCTGCTACTCTGCAACACCGGCGCCGGGTCGGAGGATCCGGTCGCCTTCGCCGCGCGCTGCGAGGAGTACGCGGCCGCCGCCGACCGGGGCATCGAGGCCTTCTTCGACGCGGCGCTGACGTGGGCGGTGTTCGCGGACTACGGGAGCCAGGGCGCGCGGCAGCGGGCGTTCCTGCGGGAGCTGATCCTCGGGCACCCGACCCACGGCCTCGCGCTCACCGCGCGCCACGCGCTGGCCACCCGCAAGCCGGTCTACGCGCTCGAGGCGGGCATGCGCGCGCTGCGCCTGCCCACGCTGGTCGCCTTCGGCGAGCGGGACGAGGCGTGCGTGCGCAGCTCGGAGTTCATGGCCGCGACCATTCCGGACGCGCGGCTCTGGCGCGTGCCCGGTGGCACCCACTTCATCAACCTCGACGAGCCCGAGCTGTTCAACCGCGCGGTGC
>DATFAJ010000183.1:0-5295 GCA_035254745.1 Candidatus Methylomirabilota bacterium
CGCGCTGCCGTTCCGCGACGGCGCCTTCGACGCGACGCTGGCCGTGCTCACCGTGCACCACTGGCCCGATCGCCCGCGGGGCCTGGCCGAGCTCCGGCGCGTGGCGCGGGACCGCGCGGTCATCCTCACGTGGGAGCCGGACGCGGCGCCGTTCTGGCTGGTGGACGACTATTTCCCGGGGCTGGCCGCGCTCGACCGCGGGATCTTCGAGCCGCTCGACGCCCTCGGGCGCCTCCTCGGCCCGATCGAGGTGCGGCCGGTCCCGATCCCCCACGACTGCGTGGACGGCTTCCTCGGCGCCTACTGGCGGCGCCCCGAGGCCTACCTGGACGCGGGCGTGCGCGGCGCGATCTCCACCTTCACCAAGCTCCCCGACGTGGAGCCCGGCCTCGCGCGCCTGCGGCAGGATCTCTCGGATGGGACCTGGCAGCGCCGGAACGCAGCGCTGCTCGGCCGACCCACACTCGACCTCGGCTACCGCCTCCTGATCGCGCCTCACACCACCTTGTAGACGTTCACTTCCTCGGCGCGGCCCTTGACGCGGACCGCGGGCAGCTCCTCGACCGCCACCGCGGGGTCGATGCTCTTGCGCGTGCCCTCGCTGATCAGGATGTCCACCTTGAAGTCCTTGGTGAGCCCCTGGATGCGCGAGGCCAGGTTCACCGGGTCGCCGACCAGCGCGTAGGAGAGCCGCTCCGCGCCGCCGATGTTGCCGGCGAGCACGGTGCCGGTGTGGATGCCGATGCCGTGGCGCAGTGCGGGCTTGCCCGCGGCCTCGCGGCGCGCGTTCCAGGCGCGGAAGCGCTTCCGCATATCGAGCGCGGCCCGCACCGCCATCGCAGCGTGGTCGCGGGAGGCGACGGGCGCGCCGAACACCGCCTCGATCTCGTCGCCGATGAACTGGAGCACGAGGCCGCGGTGGGTGCGGATGGCCTCCGCCATCTCGGTGAAGTACTCGTTCAGGTCCCGTACCACGTCGCGCGGCGCGGTGGCCTCGACCCACGGGGTGAAGTCGCGGATGTCGGCGAACAGGATCGTGACCTCCTTCAGCTCGCCCTCGCCGCTGATCCGGCCCGCGAGGATCTCGTCGCGGATCTCGGGGGTGACGTACTTGCCGAAGGTCTCCTTGACCAGCTCGCGCTCGCGCAGGCCGTGGAGCATGCGGTTGAAGCCCTCGGCCACCGCGCCGATCTCGTCGGTGCTGACCACCGGGGCGTGGCCGTCGAGGCGGCCCCGCTCGACCTCGGCCATCGCGGTCTCGACGTCCTTCAGGGGGGCCGCGACGCTGTTGGCCGCGAAGATCGACAGGCCCACCGCCGCGATCATGCCCGCCGCGAGAATGAAGATGATGATCAGGCGCAGCCCGTCCACCGCCTCGGCGGCCGTCGCGGGGTCGGCGCCCACCAGGGCCAGCGCCCGCGTGTACGCCAGCACCGCGAGCACGCTCAGGGGGACGAGGCTCACCATGAAGAAGATGGCGAGGAGTCGGGCGCGGACCGGGAACCGGGGCGCATTCCGGACGGCGCTCAGGTCCCCGTCGGGGAAGAACGTGGGGATCCGGCGCCGCCAGTGGTGCTCGACCGAGAAGAAGATGAACGTGCAGGTCACGCCGCCCGCGATCACGGTGTTGCCGAAGAACGCGCGGACGATGCGGTGCGGCGCCAGGGTGCCGGCGAGCAACGGCCAGACCACGCCCCAGAGCACGCCGGCCAGCAGCCAGCCCACGACCGAGATGCCCGCCAGCGCATAGGGGAACAGCAGCGCCCGCCGGCGGACCATGGTGATGGTGGCGTCCGGCAGACCCTCGGGCCCACGCCAGCTGGTCAGGGGAGCGGCCCAGCGCCGGCTGATCCGGTACCCGATGGAGACGAGCGCGGCGAACGCGACGATCGAGTAGCCGATCTCGAGGATCCCCACCTCCGGCAGCTCCGCCGCGGTGGAGTCGACGAACCGGAAATAGAAGAACGACACCAGGGCGCCGAGCAGATTGCCGACTACCAGGATGCGGAGGGTGACCCACGACGTCCCATCCAGGGAAGGGCGCATGACGAGAGGGTCTCACACCACCTTGTACACGTTGACTTCCTCGACGCGGCCCTTGACGCGCACCGCGGGAAGCTCCTCGACCGCCACCGTCGGGTCGATGCTCTTCCGGGTGGCCTCGCTGATGAGGATGTCGACCTTGAAGTCCTTGGTGAGGCCCTGGATGCGGGAAGCGAGGTTCACCGGGTCGCCGACCAGGGCGTACGAGAGGCGCTCGGCGCCGCCGATATTGCCGGCCAGCACGGTGCCGGTGTGGATGCCGATGCCGTGACGCAGGGCGGGCTTGCCGGCGGCCTCGCGGCCGGCGTTCCAGTTGCGGAGGCGGGCGCGCATGTCGAGCGCGGCGCGCACCGCCATGGCGGCGTGGTCGCGGGCGGCGATGGGCGCGCCGAAGACCGCCTCGATCTCGTCGCCGATGAACTGGAGGACGAGGCCGTGCTGGGCCCGGATGGCCTCGGCCATCTCGGTGAAGTACGCGTTGAGGTCGCGGACGACGTCGCGCGGGGCGGTGGCCTCGACCCAGGGGGTGAAGTCGCGGATGTCGGCGAAGAGGACGGTGACCTCCTTGAGCTCACCGTCGCCACTGATGCGGCCGGCGAGGATCTCGTCGCGGATCTCGGGCGTCACGTACTTGCCGAACGTTTCCTTGACCAGCTCGCGCTCGCGCAGGCCGTGGAGCATGCGGTTGAAGCCCTCGGCCACCGCGCCGATCTCGTCGGTGCTGACGACGGGACAGTGGCCATCGAGGCGGCCCTGCTCGACGTGGGCCATGGCGGCCTCGACGTCCTTCAGCGGTGCGGCGACGCTGTGGGCCGCGAAGAGGGCAAGGCCCACCGCGGCGACACCACCGACGCCCAGGAAGAACAGGATCGTCGTACGCAGGCCGGACACGATCCCGCGCGCGGTCGCCGGGTCGGCGTCGAGCAGGTCGAGGGCCCGCGTGTACGAGAGAATGCCGAGCACCGCGAGGGGCACCAGCGCGGTGAGCAGGAAGATGGCGAGCAGCCGGACGCGCACCGCCAGGCGGGGCACGCGCGGCACCGCGCTCAGGTCACCTTCCGGGAAGAGGACTAGCAGACGTGTCCGCCAGATGCGCTCGCTGACGAAGAAGATGAAGGCGGTGGTCACGCTGCCCGCGAGCACGGTGATCCCGAAGACGATCCGCGCTCCGTCGGACAGCGAGACGTCTCTTCCCATCATGAGCGGCATGCCGAAGCCCCAGATCAGGCCGGCCACCACCCAGCCCGCGAACGAGACCCCGGCCAGGACGTAGGGGAAGAGCAGCGCGCGCCGGCGCACGAGCGCGGCTTCTCGTTCGGACAGCGGGTGGCCCTGGGTGGCCCGGTTGATCGGGGCCACCCAGCGATTGTTGAGCCAGTGGCCCAGGGCGAGCAGCGCCGCGAAGACGAGGAGCGGATGGACGACCTCGTGCAACCTGACCCGGGGCAGGGTCGCGGCGTGGTGGTCCACCAGGCGGAAGTACAGGAACGCGACGGCCGCGCCCAGGAAATTTCCGGCCGCGTTGACCAGGAAGTTGACCCGACCGGTACCGCGTGGCTCGGCCATGCCGCGATTGTAAACCGCGGCCCTAGTCTCCAGTCGTGGCGCGTCCGCCGTTTCGAAGTGGCCGCCGGGATTGGCTATTGACCGCCCGGCGGACGCCCGGGTAGGCTTGTGGCCCGCTTTCATGCCACTTCGGGTCACCCAGGGAGGGGCGTCGATGTCGACGAGCACAACGCCGTGAGCGCGTGGTCCGTCGTGCTGCTGCTGGCTGTCCTCCTTGCGGGCGCGCCCGTGGCCGTCGCCGCCGAGGAGCAGCGCAACATGCGCCTGGTCGGCGCGGACGACCTCCAGGCGCGCTCGGCCTACCAACCCGTCGTCCACCACCAGGGCGCGCGGTGGATCGCCTACGTCGGCCACCACGGCGGCAAGCGGATGAACCCACTCACCGGCCAGGTGGAGGACAGCGGCACCTCCATCGTGGACGTCACCGACCCGACGCACCCGCGCTACCTGCACCACATCCCGGGCGCGGTGGGCGAGGCCGAGGCGGGCGGGGCGGCGATGGTGCGCGTCTGCGACGGCAAGACGCTGCCGCACGGTCAGCGCGACAAGACCTACCTCCTGCGCACCCTCGGCAACCTGGCGCACGAGGTCTGGGACGTGACGGATCCGGCGAAGCCGACGCGGCTCGTCACGGTGCTGGACGGGCTCAAGAGCACGCACAAGAACTGGTGGGAGTGCGACACCGGCATCGCCTACCTGGTCTCGGACGGCGCACCCTCCGGGTGGCGCACCAACCGGATGACCAAGGTCTACGACCTGAGCGATCCGGCGCAGCCGCGCTTCATCCGCGACTTCGGGTTGCCCGGGCAGGAGCCGGGCTCGACCGGGACCGCGCCGGAGGGCGTGCACGGGCCCATCGCGTTCCGCAATCGCGTCTACTTCGCCTACGGCACCGGGGCCAAGGGGGTGCTGCAGATCGTGGACCGCGACAAGCTGCTCGCGGGCAACCCGCAGGCCGCGGACCGGTTCGCGCCCACGCCCGAGAACCTGCTCTATCCCCAGATCGGCCGGCTCGACATGTCGCCGGCCTGGGGCGGGCACACCGCCTTTCCGATCCTGGGGATCTCGGTGCCCCACTGGGCGCCGGGCGTGCCGGGCCGGACGCGCGACTTCGTGCTCCTGGTGTCGGAGTCGCTCCGCAACGAGTGCCAGGAGGTGCGCCAGCTCTCGTTCATGGTGGACGTCACCACCGAGCGCACCCCGTTCTCGGTGGCGACCTTCGAGGTGCCCGATCCCACCGGCGACTTCTGTCGCCGGGGCGGGCGCTTCGGCCCCCACTCGAGCAACGAGTCGTTCAGCCCCATCTACTACGGCCGGCTCGTGTTCATCGCGTACTTCAACGGGGGGGTGCGCGCGGTGGACGTGCGCGATCCGTTCCACCCGACCGAGGCGGCCTTCTACATCCCTTCGGTCACCGCGAAGACGGACAAGCGCTGCGTCGAGGTGTCGGGCGCACCCCGCTGCAAGACCGCGATCCAGACCAACAACGTCGACGTGGACGACCGCGGCTTCATCTACCTGGCGGACCGGGCCGACACCGGCCTCCACATCGTGGAGCTGACCGGGCCGGCCCGCGCCATCGCCAACTTCTCCCGGTGAGCCCCGCATGAGCCGATTCATCGACCTGTCCGTGACGGTGGACGAGAACACGTTCAGCCCGCCGTCCACCAACATGAAGCTCGAGGT
>DATFAJ010000184.1:0-7391 GCA_035254745.1 Candidatus Methylomirabilota bacterium
AGCGGGTGCGGTCCACCCGCTCGACGTTGAGCCCGGCGTCCTCCACCGCCATCACCGCGCAGGCGATGGCGTACTTGAGGAACGGGTCGAGCTTGCGGTCGTCCTTCTTGTCGATGTAGCGGAGCGGGTCGAACCCCTTCAGCTCGCCCGCGATCTTGGTGGGCAGCGGAGTGGCGTCGAACCGCGTGATGGGGCCGATCCCCGACTTCCCCTGGATCAGCGCGGCCCAGAACTCCTCGGCCGTGTTGCCCACGGGGGTGACGGCTCCCACCCCGGTGATGACGACGCGCCGCATCTCCACCGTCTTCATCCCGCCCCGCCGCGCCTACGAGTTCTCTTTGATGTAGCTGATGGCGTCCCCGACGGTGGCGATCTTCTCTGCATCCTCGTCGGGGATCTCGAGGTCGAACTCCTCCTCGAAGGCCATCACGAGCTCGACGGTATCGAGGGAGTCCGCGCCGAGGTCCTCGATGAACTTGGCCGCGGGCAGCACCTCGTCCTCTTCGACTCCGAGCTGCTCCACGATGATCTCCTTCACGCGCTCTTCGACCGGCTTCGCCATGCCCTCCCCCCTGACTGCGAGTGATTCTGGATTCTGGTCAGACGTACAGCCCCCCGTTGACGTGGATCGTCTGGCCCGTGATGTAGCTCGCCCCGTCGCCGGCCAGGAAGCGCACCACCTCCGCCACCTCGCGCCCCTGGCCGATGCGCTTCAACGGCACCTGCTGCAGCATCGCCTCCCGCGCCTCCGCGGGAATCGCGGCCGCCATGTCGGTCTCGATCAGCCCGGGCGCCACCGCGTTCACGAGGATGTTCCAGTGCGCCAGCTCGCGCCCCGCCGCCTTGGTGAGCCCGATCACCCCGGCCTTGGCCGCCGAGTAGTTCACCTGCCCCGGATTGCCCATCGCCCCCGCGGTGGACGCGATGTTGATGATGCGCCCGCTCCTCTGCCTCATCATCACCTTGCCGACCGCGCGGGTCATCAGGAACACGCCCCGCAGGTTCGTGTCGAGCACCTGGTCCCAGTCGTCGTCCTTCATGCGGACGAGGAGCTGATCCCGCGTGATCCCGGCGTTGTTCACCAGCACGTCGATGCGCCCGAAGCGCTCGCGCGTCGCCTCCACCAGGCGGTCCGCGTCCTCGCGCTTCGCCGCGTCCGCCACCACCCCCATCGCGGGCGCGCCCAGCGATTCCAGCTCTTTGACCGCGGCGTCCAGACGCGCCGCGTCGCGGCCAGAGACTACCACGGAGGCGCCGTCCTCTGCCAGCAACCGGGCGATCGCGAGCCCGATCCCGCGGGTGCCGCCGGTGACGATGGCGACCTTGCCGGCCAGGGTCTTCGCCTCGGTCACGCCGGCTCCCCCGCCAGGGCCGCCACCGCCTTCTCGAGCGAGGCCGGATCCTCCACCGCGTGGCCCCGCACCCCGTCGAGCGTGCGCTTGAGCAGGCCGGTCAGCACCCGGCCCGGGCCCACCTCGAGGAACCCGGTGGCCCCCTCGCGCGCCAGGCGCTCCACGCAGTCCGTCCAGCGCACCGGGCTCGCCACCTGCTGGACGAGGAACGGCTTCACCTCGTCCGCGGACGTGGTGACCCCGCCGTCCACGTTGCGCACGATCCGGATGCGCGGCGCGGACACCGTGACCCGATCGAGCTCGCCCGCGAGACGATCCGCGGCCGGCTTCATGAGCGCGCAATGGAAGGGCGCGCTCACCGGGAGCATCACGCTCTTCCTGGCCCCGCGCGCGGCCGCGCCCGCCACCGCGCGCTCCACCGCGGTGCGGTGGCCCGCGATGACGATCTGCCCCGGCGAGTTGATGTTGGCCACCCCCACCACCTCGCCCTGCGCGGCCTCCGCGCACAGCTGCTCGGCGGCGGGGAGGTCCACGCCCATGAGCGCGGCCATCGCCCCGGTACCCACCGGCACCGCCTCCTGCATGAACTCGCCGCGCCGGCGGACGAGGCGCACCGCCTCCGCGAAGCGCAGCGCGCCGCCCACCACCAGCGCCGAGTACTCGCCGAGGCTGTGGCCGGCGGCCAGGTCGGGGCTCACCCCGCGCTCGGCGAGCGCGGCGGCCGCGGCCACGCTCGCGGTGAGCACCGCGGGCTGGGTGTTGGCGGTCAGCCCGAGGTCCTCGGCCGGCCCCTCGAAGCACAGGCGCGAGAGCGGGAAGCCGAGGGCGGCGTCCGCTTCGGCCCACACCGCGGCCGCGGCCCTCGAGGCTAGGGCGAGGGCGCGGCCCATCCCGACCTCCTGCGAGCCCTGGCCGGGGAAGAGGAAGGCGATCGCGCCCGCTACCATCGCAGCAGCGCCGCTCCCCAGGTGAAGCCGCCCCCGAAGGCGGCGAGCAGGATGAGGTCGTTCGGCTTCACGCGGCCGGTCGCCCACGCCTCCTCGAGCGCCACGTAGACCGAGGCGGCGCCGGTGTTGCCGTAGCGGTCCACGTTCACCATCACCCGCTCCATCGGGACCTTCAGGCGCTTGACCGCGGCCTCGATGATGCGCAGGTTCGCCTGGTGGGGCACGAAGAGATCGAGGTCGGCGGCGGTGAAGCCGTTGTTCTTCAGGATGCGCTCGGCGCAGTCGCCGAACATGCGCACCGCCACCTTGAAGACCTCGTTGCCCTTCATCTTGGCGTAATGCAGGCGTTGATCAACCGTTTCATGGCTGGCCGGGCGCCGCGAGCCGCCCGCGGGCTGGATCAGCAGGTCGCCGTAGCGACCGTCCGAGTAGAGGTCGGTGTCGATGATGCCCGTCTCGTCGGTCGAGGGGCGCAGCACCGCGGCCCCCGCCGCGTCGGCGAGCAGGATGCAGGTGCCGCGATCGGTGAAGTCGGTGATGCGCGAGAGGCACTCCGCCCCGATGCAGAGCACGGTGCGGTACTTCCCGGTCTGCACGTACTGGGCCCCGATGGACAGGCTGTAGACCGACCCCGAGCACGCCGCGTAGACGTCGACCGAGCCCGCGTTGCGGCAGCCCAGGTGGTGCTGGACCAGGTTGGCGGTGGTGGGAAACATCATGTCCCCGGCGGTGGTGCCGACCACGATGAAGTCGATCTCCTCCGGGCCGACCTGGGCGCGCTCCATCGCCTGCCGCGCGGCCCGGATGGCCAGGTCGGAGGTGGCCTCGCCCTCGTCGACGATGTGGCGCTCGCGGATGCCGGTCCGCTGGACGATCCACTCGTCGGAGGTGTCCACCATCTTCTCGAGGTCCTTGTTGGTCAGGATCCGCTTGGGCGCGTAGGCTCCGATGCCGACGATGCGGGCGCGGGTCATTCGCGGCCTCCCTCCCGACCCTCGGCCAGGACTGCCTCGGCCTCGAGCGCGGTCTTGATGTGCTGGTTCACGTCGTTGCGAACCCACTCCGCCGCCACCCGCACCGCGTTCTTGATCGCCTTCACCGGCGAGGCCCCGTGGCAGATGATGGCCGCGCCGTTCATGCCGAGCAGCGGAGCCCCACCCATCTCGGTATAGTCCACCCGCCGCTTCAGCCGGGCAAAGGCCCGCTTGGAGAGCGCGGCCCCCGCCACCGAGAGGACGTCGCGCGAGAGCTCCTCGCGGATCATCGCGGTGAGCATCTCGGCGAGGCTCTCGGAGACCTTCAGGCACACGTTGCCGGTGAAGCCGTCGGTCACCACCACGTCGCAGCGGCCGTTGTAGATGTCGCGGCCCTCGATGTTGCCGATGAAGTTGAGCGAGGAGCCGCGCAGGTACTCGAAGGCTTCCTTGGTCAGGTCGGTGCCCTTGCCCTCTTCCTCGCCCACCGACAGGAGCCCCACCCGCGGGTTGCTCTTGCCCACGATGTGGCGCGAGTAGACGTGCCCCATCACCGCGAACTGGAAGAGCTGGCGGGGCTTGGGATCGACGTTGGCGCCCGCGTCGATCAGCACCGTGTAGCCGGAGAGGCTCGGCAGGGGCGCCGCGATCGCGGGCCGGTCGACCCCGGGCAGCACGCCCATGACGAACATGCTGATCGCCATGGCCGCGCCGGTGTTCCCCGCGGAGACGAGCGCGCCGCACTCGCCCTCCTTGACCAGCTCCGCGCCCACCCGCAGCGACGAGTCGCGCTTGCGGCGCAGCGCCTGCGACGGAGCCTCGGCCATGCCCACCACCTGCGAGGCGTGGCGCACCGAGACCGGCAGGTCCTGGGCGCCGAGGCGGGTGATCTCGCGCTCGATGGCCGCGCGGTCGCCGACCAGCACCGAGGCGAGGCCGAACTCGCGGCAGGCCGCCACCGCGCCCTCGACCACGACGGCAGGGCCGAAATCGCCTCCCATGGCGTCGACCGCGATCTTCATGGCGCCGATCTTATGGCACGGCTCGGTCCAGCCGGAAAGAACTATTCTCCCTCGACCGAGATGACTTCGCGCCCCTTGTAGAAGCCGCAGTGGGGGCAGATGCGGTGGGGTGGCTTGACCTCGCGGCACTGCGGGCAGAGCGAGCGGCTCGGCGCGACCATCTTGTAGTGCGTGCGCCGCTTGCGGCCCCGCGTCTTCGAGTGGCGTCTCTTGGGAAGAGGCATCGGATCTCCTATCTGGTCCGCTCGGCCCAGTCCTTGAGGGCCGCCCAGCGCGAATCGAGCGCGGGCGTCTCGCACGCGCAGGCCGTGATGTTGCGGTTGCCGCCGCACACCGGGCAGAGGCCGCGGCAGCCCTCGCGGCAGAGGGGCTTCATGGGCAGTGCCAGGGTGGTCTCGGTCTCGAGCAGGGCCGTGACGTCGAGCTGGCCGTGCTGGTAGACGTCCGTCTCGAGATCGTCGGGCGCCAGCTCCCGCTCCTCGCCGCGGGTGGCCGGAGCAGGCACGAAGCGGGCGTCGACGCTCGGGTGCACCGTCACCGTGTAGGGCTCGAGGCAGCGGCCGCAATGGAGCGGGACCCGGGCCTCCAGATCGCCGCGCACGAAGACCACATCGCCATCTTTCTCGACGACCAGCGAGAGATCGTCGAGCGCCCAGCTCGAGTCCTGGAAGGGACGCGGAAAGTCCGCGACGCCCTCGATACGCAGACCCTCGTCGGGGATCTCGGACACCTGGATGAGCACGTGAAGGACCCCTAACTTTCTGTCAATTAAGGCGTTTTCCTGAAACCGCGCCAGTATAAGCGCGGGGTTACCCCTTGTCAACCTAATTGGCCCCCGCCGGGCCCGTTGCTTGACGGTCCAGAGGGTCACTGCTACCCTTCGGTCGGGAGGACCGACCCCATGGGCAACCTCGTGAAAACCGGTGTCTTGCTGGCGGCGCTGACCGTGCTGCTCGTGCTCGCCGGCGGGGCCCTCGGCGGCCAGCGCGGCATGCTCCTGGCCTTCGTCATGGCGATGGTCATGAACCTGGGTAGCTACTGGTTCTCGGACAAGATCGTCCTGTCGATGTACGGGGCCCAGCCGGTGGACGAGGCGCAGGCCCCCGCCCTCTACCGGATCGTCCGCACCCTGGCCACCCGTGCCGGGATCCCGATGCCGCGCGTCTACATCCTCCCGCAGGAGACCCCGAACGCCTTCGCCACCGGCCGCAACCCGCAGCACGCGGCGGTCGCGGTGACGGAGGGCATCCTGCGGGTCATGAGCGAGGAGGAGCTGGAGGGCGTCTTGGCCCACGAGCTCTCCCACGTCCAGAACCGCGACACCCTGATCATGGCCATCGCGGCCACCCTGGCGGGGGCCATCACCTACATGGCGCACATGGCGCAGTGGGCGATGATCTTCGGCGGCGGCCGGCGCGACAGCGAGGAGGAGGGGGGCGGCGGCGGGCTCCTGGGCGGGATCCTGATGATCGTGCTCGCGCCCCTGGCGGCCACGCTCATCCAGCTCGCGGTCTCGCGCTCGCGCGAGTTCCAGGCCGACGCCAGCGGGGCCCGGATGGCGGGCCAGCCCTGGGGTCTGGCCAAGGCGCTCGAGAAGCTCGAGATGGCCTCCAAGGCGATGCCGATGCAGGCCACCCCGGCCACCGCGCATCTGTTCATCGTCAATCCCCTGAGCGGCAGCGGATTCGCCACGCTGTTCTCCACGCATCCGCCCATCGCCGAGCGGGTGGCGCGCCTGCGCGCCATGGCCTCGTCCCCGGCCAGGTAGCTCGATCGTCGAGTCAGCCGCACGCACCGCGGTCCGGGGGAGACGGGCGACCGTCTCCCCTTTTTCGCGGCCATGATCGCCGCGCAGGACCTCCGTAAGTCCTACGGGCCCACGCTCGTGCTGGACGGCGTGTCCTTCGCGCTCGCCCAGGGGCAGTGCCTGGCCCTCCTCGGCCCCAACGGCGCCGGCAAGACCACGCTGCTCCGCCTGCTCGCCACCCTGCTGCGCCCCACCTCGGGCTCGCTCCGGGTGGGCGGGATCGACGCGGTCCGGGAGCCCGACCGGGTGCGCCCCCTGCTCGGAGTGGTGGCTCACGGCTCCTACGTCTACGAGGACCTGACCGCCCGCGAGAACCTGCGCTTCTGGGAGACCATGCGCGGCGGTGAGGCCTCCCCCGCCCGGCTGGCGGCGGCCCTCGGCCAGGTGGAGCTCGACGCCGTCGCGGAGGAGCGCGTACGCACGTTCTCGGCCGGCATGAAGCGCCGGCTCGGGCTCGCCCGCGTGCTGCTGGCGCGGGCCCGGGTGCTGCTGCTGGACGAGCCCTTCACCGGCCTCGACCGGCGCGGGCAGAAGTGGGTGAACGAGTTCCTGCTGGCCTTCAAGGCCGGCGGCGGCACCGCGGTGCTCGCGACGCACAGCTTCGGCGGCGGCCTGGCCGTCGCCGACCGCATCGGCATCCTCGGCCAGGGCCGCCTCCTGCTCGACCGGCCGGCCGCGGATCTCTCCTCCGAGGAGCTCTACCGCCTCTACGAGAGCCTCACCGAGGCCGCGGAGGCCGCCCCGTGACCTACGCCCGGCGGGCCTGGATCATCTTCTACAAGGACCTGCTGGTCGAGCGACGGTCGAAGGACCAGACCAACGCGCTCCTCTTCTTCTGCCTGCTGCTGCTGTTCGTCTTCCAGTTCGCGCTGGGCCCGGACCGCGACCGCCTGACCGCCGCACTCCCCGGCCTGCTCTGGCTCGGCTTCATCCTGGCCGGCCTGCTCGCCCTGGGCCGGAGCTTCCTGGCCGAGCGCGAGAACGACTGCTGGGAGGGCCTGCGGCTCACCCCGGGCGACAAGTCGGCCATCTACCTCGGCAAGCTCGCGGGCAACTGCGTGCTGATGAGCGCCGTCGAGGTCGTCCTGGTGGTACTCTTCGGGGTGTTCTACAACGTGGACCTCTGGACGCCGGCCGCTCCGCTGGCGGTGGTGCTGACCCTGGGCACCATCGGCCTCGCCGCGGTGGGCACGCTCTTCGCCGCGATGACCACGCAGGTGCGCGCGCGCGAGCTGCTCTTCCCGGTGCTGCTGCTGCCGGTGCAGGTGCCGGTGCTGCTCGCCACCGTG
>DATFAJ010000185.1:0-5654 GCA_035254745.1 Candidatus Methylomirabilota bacterium
AGCGCGAAGAGGTCGTAGGGCGCGTACTCGCCCACGAACTCGACGTAGTCGAAGCAGCCGGCGTGGCCGGCCAGCTCCACCACCGCCGGCCACGCGGAGTGAATGTGCGTGCCCAGCGTGGGCCGGCCCGCCCGCAACCGCTCCCGCAGCCGATTCGGTCGCATGCGCCGAGTCTAGGGGGGCAGGTGCGCCCCGTCAATCGCCGCGCTATACTCGCCCGGTGCGCGACGCCGCCGGGCCCCTCTCCGATCTCGTGGTCCTCGATCTCACGCGCGTGCTGGCCGGGCCCTACGGCACCCGGCTGCTCGCGGACCTGGGCGCGCGGGTCATCAAGATCGAGCGGCCACGCGACGGCGACGACATGCGCAAGAACCACCTCCAGCTCGAGCCGGGCCGCGCCGACCAGTCCACCTACTTCATCCGCATCAACGCGGGCAAGGAGAGCGTGGCGGTCGACCTCGGCCACCCCCAGGGCCGCGCGGTGGTGACCGATCTCTGCCGCGTGGCCGACGTGTTCGTCGAGAACTTCGCCCCCGGCGTGGTCGAGAAGCTGGGCCTCGGCTATGCCGCGATGGCCGCGATCAAGCCCGACCTCGTCTACTGCTCGATCTCCGGCTTCGGGCAGACCGGACCCTGGCGCGAGCGGCAGGCCTTCGCCCACATCATCAACGCGGCCTCCGGGATGATGTACCTCGACCAGGGCGACCTGGCCGCGCCGCGGGCGTCGAACCTCCAGGCCGCCGACGTGCTCGCCGGCACCCACGCCTTCGGGGCCATCCTGGCCGCCCTCCGCCGCCGCGACCGCACCGGACAGGGCGCCTACCTCGACGTGTCGATGCTCGAGGCGTTGATCGCGGCCGACGACGTCTCCTACGCGGCGGTGCTCAACGGCGGCGAGGCGCAGGGCTCGCCCCGGCCGGCGATGGGCGTGTACGCGGTGGGCGACCGGCACCTCGCGCTGCAGACCGGCGGGGCGGCCGCGCTGTGGCCACGGCTGCAGGAGCTGCTCGGGCGCCCCGACCTCGCCACCGACCCGCGCTTCACGACGCCCGATCTGCGCCGCCGGAACTGGCCCGCCCTGCGCGACATCATCGGCGAGTGGGTCGGCCGCTTCGCCTCCGTGGAGGAGGCGCTGGAGGCGCTGCGGGCCGCGCGCATCCCGGCCGCGCCGGTGCTCAAGCCGGAAGAGGTGGTGGCGCACCCGCACCTGGCCGCGCGCGGCGCGTTCCCCACCGTGCCCCACCCGGCCCGCGGCGCGGTGCGCGTGACCGCCGCGCCGTTCCAGCTCGACGGCCGGCCGGTGCATCCGGCGGGTCCCGCGCCGTACCGCGTGGGCGAGCACACTCGCGCGGTGCTGACCGAGCTGCTCGGCTACAAGGACCGCGACATCGACGACCTCGCCCAGGCCGGCGCCATCGAGGCGCCCTGAGCCGGGCCCGAAGGAGACGAGAGATGACGGCGACACCGATGACGGGCGGCGAAGCGCTGGTGCGGTCCCTCTACCGGGAAGGCGTGCGGGTGGTCTTCGGCCTGCCCGGCGTCCAGCTCTACGGGGTCATGGCCGCCCTGCGCGACGAGCCGCGCATCCGCTTCGTCAACACGCGCCACGAGCAGGCCACGAGCTTCATGGCCGACGGCTACGCGCGGGCCGGCGGCGGCGTCGGCACCGCGCTGGTGGTGCCCGGGCCCGGCCTGCTCAACGCCATGTCCGGCCTCAGCACCGCCTACTCCGCGTCGTCCCCGGTGCTGATGCTGTCGGGGCAGATCCCGCGCGACAGCATCGGACGCGACGTCGGGCTCCTCCACGAGGTCAACGACCAGCAGGAGTGCATCCGTCCGGTCACCAAGTGGCGCCGGCGCGTGCTCCAGGTGTCGGACGTCCCCGCCGCGGTGCGCGAGGCGATGATCCAGCTCAAGAGCGGGCGGCCCCGCCCGGTCGAGATCGAGATGCCGCCCGAGACCATGGAGGACGAGGGGCTGGTCGAGCTGCTGCCGCCGACCGAGGTCACCCGGGCCGCCGCGGCCGCGCGCGACCTCGACCGCGCCGCCGAGTTGCTGCTCGCCTCGCGCGCTCCGCTGATCTACGCGGGCGGCGGCGTGCACCTCGCGGGTGCCCACGACGCGCTCGCCCAGGTGGCCGAGCACCTGCAGGCCGGGGTCGCCCAGTCCGCGGAGGGCAAGGGCGCGGTGAGCGATCACAACACGCTCTCGCTCGGCGCCGCGTTCTGGCGCGACTCGGCGCTGCGGGCCCACATCCACGAGGCGGACGTGGTCCTGGCCGTCGGCTCCCGCCTCGCCGGGGTGTCGTTCAAGCCGGGCACCCGGATCGTGCAGATCGACGCCGATGAGCACGAGATCGGGCGCAGCCACAAGGATACGCTCGGGCTCGTGGGCGACGCGCGGGCCACGCTCGAGGCGCTGCTGGAGCGCCTGCGCGCCGCCTCGCCGCCGCGGCCCTCGCGCAAGAGCGAGCACGAGGCCCTGCGGGCGCGGATCGCGGCCGAGAACACGATGGAGCCCAACGCCTCCATCATCAAGTCGCTGCGGGCGGGGGCGCCCGACGACACGATCCTGGTGGCGGGCATGACCCAGATCGGCTACTACTCGCGGCCCTTCTGGCCGGTCTACGAGCCGCGCACGTATCTCTCGTCGTCGTACTCCGGCAACCTCGGCTACGCCTACCCGGTCGCGCTGGGCGCGAAGGTCGCCCGACCGGACCGGCCGGTGGTCTCGATCTCGGGTGACGGCGGCTTCCTCTTCAATGCCCAGGAGCTCTCGACCGCCGCCCGCCACGGCATCAACGTGGTGGCGGTGGTCTTCAACGACAGCTCGTACGGCAACGTGGCGCGCGACCTCGACGAGTCGTGGGGCGGGCAATACGGCGCCGAGCTCCAGAACCCCGACTTCATGAAGCTGGCCGACGCCTACGGGGTGATCGGCATGCGCGCGAAGGAGCCGACCGAGGTCGGGCGACTGGTGCGCGAGGCGATCGAGAAGGACCGCCCGGTCCTCGTCGAGGTCCCGGTGGGGCGCATGAGCCGGCCCGCGTTCTTCACCCCGCGGCGCACCCCGATCAAGCACCCGCGCTAGAGCGGCGGAGGAGCGGGATGGCGGCGCCGGACACGATCGAGCGCGGCCCGACGGAGCGGCTGCAGTTCCTGGACGCGGTGCGGGGGTTCGCGCTCCTGCTGATGATCGTGAACCACACCGGCCGCTGGTGGCAGGACGGCACCATGGGCTGGCCCCGCTACAACCTGATCTACACGAGCATGGCGGTCGGGGCGCCGCTCTTCCTCTTCCTGGTGGGCTTCTGCCTGCCCCTGTCCTTCGCCCGCCGCCGCCCCACCACCGGCCTGCCCGGGGTGGCGGCCAAGTTCCTGCAGCGCGGCGCGCGCCTGATCCTCGCCTCGTGGCTGCTCAACTTCGTGGTCTTCCGCGACGAACCCTTCTGGGAAGGCGGCGTGCTGCAGACGATCGGGCTCGGCATCATCCTCGCACTGCCCCCGATGCTCCTGCTGCACCGGCGCGGGGCCCGCACCGTGCTGGTCGCGCTCGCGCTGGGCGCCTACGCGCTCTTCTCGGTCTCCTACGCCGAGGTGACCGCCTGGCTCCCCGCCCACCCGGTCCTCGGCCGTATCTTCCTGTTCGAGTTCGCGCCGTGGCCCTGGATCTCGCTCGTGTGGATCGGCCTGGCGCTCGGATGGACGTGGGCCCGGGAGGACACCCCCGCGGGCCGCGCTCGATACCTCACGATCATGAGCGCGGTGGGCGTGCTCTTCCTCGCCGTCTTCGTCGCGTGGGACTGGGCACACGGCACGCCGCCGCATCTCTCGCTGGCCTTCAAGCGCGACTTCCTCGTGAACAACCACTGGATCTCGCGCGGGGTCACGAACTTCCTCTGTCTCGGCTCGGTGTTCTGCCTGCTCGGCCTCGCCTACTACGTGGTCGAGGTCCGGCGCGTGCCGGTGGGCTGGCTGGTGGTGCTGGGACGGACCTCGCTCATGCTCTACTTCCTCCACCACGTGCTCGTGCTGACGATCTCCCACGAGTGGCTCGGCCTCAAGCTCGACAACTGGTGGTGGTACGCGCTCGCCAACGTGCTGCTCACGATCGTGCTCGTCTGCCTGGGACGGCTCTGGCTCGAGGTCCGGAGCGTGGCGGCCCGTCGCCTGCAGACCGCCTGAGCCCGGGGGTGCTCATTTCCGGCCCGGCCCACTGACGAATTCCGCCGCCACCCCGCGCGGTCGCCTCCGATTCGGCTGATATTGCAGGCCATTCCGGCTGGCCCGCGTCTTGCTGCCCTTCCGAGATCATGGCTCCCATGGGCGGGCGGCCTTGGGTCCTGGTCGTCGACGACGAGAGCATCATCGCGCAGCTCATCGCCGATGTCCTCGGCGGCGAGGGCTACGACGTCGACACCGCGCCCCACGGCGTGGCCGCGCTGGAGCGCCTCGAGCGGCGCACCTACGACGTCGTGCTGAGCGACCTCCGGATGCCCGAGCTCGACGGGCTCGGCCTCTTTCGCGAGATCGAGCAGCGCTACCCCGATCTGCTCCACCGCTTCGTCTTCATCACCGGCACGTCGGAGCACGCGGACTATCAGGGCTTCATCGACGACGTGAAGGTGCCCGTGCTCACCAAGCCGTTCGACATGGCGGACCTCGTTCGCGTCGTGCAGGAGCTCCTCCCCGACTAGCCCCGCCCCGCGCTCCGTCGAGCGCCGGACAGCGTCCCGCGCCTGACGACCTCGCACCCCGCCCCGAGCACCCAAATCTCCGGGAATCCGACCGGTTAGCCCCGCCCGCTCCGTGGCACGGGCCATGCTCTCTCCGAGGAAGCAGGGGACGAAGTGGCCGCGAGCCCGCAGATCGTCGCGGCCCCCCGGAGGGGCGTCATGCAGAAGGCACTGGCGATGTGGATCCTGCTCGCCGCGGGCAGCGGAGGGCAGCCGGAAGTGAGTCCCACCCAGGTCGTGCAATCGGCCACCGAGCAGGTCTTGCAGGTCGTCCAGGACTCGGAGGCCGCCCCGGCGGTCCAGGAGCGGCGCCGGCGCGACGTGCAGCGCATCGCCGATCGGCTCTTCGACTTCCCCGAGATGGCCCGGCGGGCCCTCGCGGTGCACTGGCGGGACCGCACCCCGCAGGAGCAGGGCGAGTTCGTGGCGGTGTTCAAGCAGCTGCTCGGCCGCGCCTACCTCGGCAAGCTCGAGAACTACGCGGGCGAGCAGATCGTCTACCTGGGCGAGACCGTGGACGGAGACTTCGCCACCGTCCGCTCCAAGATCGTCACCGGGAACGGCACGGAGATCCCGGTGGACTATCGCCTGCACATGGTCGGCGCGCGCTGGGCGGTGTACGACGTGGCGGTCCAGGGCGTGAGCTTCGTGGGGAACTACCGCGGCCAGTTCGACCGGATCATCCGGAGCTCGTCGTACCCGGCGCTGATGCGCGAGCTCCGGGCGAAGTACGCGCAGGCCACCAGCCACGCGGTCTCCGGCGCCACCGCGATTCCCGCCGCCGCGGTGCCCGCCACCACGACCCCGGCCGCGGCCCCCACGCCCAAGACCCCGCAGTAGGCGGGCCGGGGCCGCGGGCGGGCGCCTGCGCCTCGGAACCTTCCTCAGCTCCGCGGACCGGCCCGGTCCGGACTCGCTC
>DATFAJ010000186.1:0-25337 GCA_035254745.1 Candidatus Methylomirabilota bacterium
GGCTCATGAGCCGCGTCGGCGGGTAGCCGATGCGCGCGTCCTCCGCCACGTAGACCAGGTCGCAGCACGCGGCCAGCTCGCTGCCGCCGGCCAGGCAGTAGCCGTGCACCTGCGCGATCACCGGCTTCGCCAGATCCCAGATCGTGAACCAGCCGTCCACCACGTGCCGCGCCCACTGCCCGGGCCCGCCCGGCGAGTAGAAGGGCTGGTCCTTGGTGTTGTCCGCCGAGAGGTCGTAGCCCGAGGAGAAGCACGGACCGGCCCCGCGCAGGACGGAGGCCTTCACCGCCGGATCGGCGTCCGCTTCCTTCAGCGCGGTCAGGATGGCGCCGCGCAGCTCGTTGCTGAGCGCGTTGCGCTTCTCGGGGCGGTTCAGGGTGAGGCGGCGGACGCCGGGGAGCGGATCGTCGAGCACGAGCACGGTGGTGACCATGGGGGAGAGCATGCCCGTGCGCCGCGGCGGGGGCAACGACGATCCGGTTGACACGGCCGCCCCGGGGAGGTAGATATTAAATGAACGTTTAGTTAAACACCATGACGACCCAGACCCGCACGCCAGGCAGGGGAGTGAAGCGACGGGCCGGGCGGCCCCGCCGGCCGGCCGACTCCCGGGCCGCCCTGCTCGCGGCCGCCACCGAGCTGTTCGCGGCCCACGGCTTCGACGGGGTCTCGGTGTCGGACATCGCGGAGAAGGCCGGCGTGAACCGGGCCATGATCAGCTATCACTTCGGGGGCAAGCGGGACCTCTACGCGGCGATCCTCGCCGCCACCTTCCAGGAGATCGTCGCCGACGTCGAGCGCATCGCGGGGTCGGAGGGGCCCGCCCCGGAGGTGCTGCGCGCGATCGTGGCCGCCATCGGCGACGCCGCCACCCACCGCCACCCGCACTTCTGCACGATGATGCTGCGCGAGGTGCTCACCGGCGGCCAGCACATGGCCACCGCGGTGCTGGCCCAGCCCGAGCGGGTGCTGGCCGCGGTGCAGCGGGTGGTGGAGCGCGGCGTCCGGGAGGGCGCGTTCCGCCCGGTGGACCCCCTGCTCACCCACCTGAGCCTGGTCGGCAGCCTCGTCTTCTTCTTCGCCACGTCCGGCTTCCGCCAGCGCGTGATCCCGGACCGCCGGCCCCCGGACGGCGCCACCTACGTCAAGCACCTCCAGGACCTGATGATCGAGGGCCTCGCGACGCGCGGCGCCCCTGCCACGCGCACGGTGCGCCCATGAGCGCCGCGGTCGCCGCCATGTCGCCGCGACGCCGGCGCGTCGTGCTCGTCGCGGCGCTCGTGGTCCTGGCTCTGATCGGGGTGGGGATCTGGCGCGTCTTCTTCGCCGGCGCCGGGCTGCCTCCGGGCGTGCTCGGGGTGAGCGGCCGGATCGAGGGCGACGACGCCGCGGTGTCGGCCAAGCTCGCCGGGCGGATCCGCGAGATCACGGTGCGCGAGGGCGATCACGTGCAGGCCGGGCAGGTGCTGGCGGTGCTCGACGACGCGCAGATCCGCGCGCGCGAGCAGCAGTCCGAGGCCATGGTGCGGCAGGCCGAGGCGCGCGTGCGCCTGTCCCAGCACCAGGTCACGGTGCTCGGCGAGCAGCTCCGCCAGAGCGAGATCGGCGTCGGGCAGGCGCGCGCCGACGCGGAGGGGCGCGTCAACGAGGCGGAGGCGCGGCTGGCCGCCGCGGAGGCGCAGCTCGCCCAGGCGGTGGCCGCCCACGCCCAGGCCAAGTGGGAGCGCGACGCCTACACCCGGCTGGTCCAGAAGGGGTACGTCGCCGAGCAGGACGCGATGCAGAAGCAGTACACCGAGGAGGCGCAGGCGGCGGTGGTCTCGGCGAACCGCCGACAGGTGGAGGCGGCCCGTGGCGCGGTCACGACCGCGAAGGCCAACCTCGACAATCCGGCGATCCGCTCCGCGCAGGCGGCCGCGATCCAGGCCCAGATCCTCCAGGCGCAGGCCGACATCGCGGCCTCCCAGGCGGACGCGGAGCGGGCCCGCGCCGCGCTCGACGAGGCCCGCGCGAATCGCGCCGACCTGCAGGTGATCGCGCCGTTCACCGGCACGGTGGCCACGCGGACCGCCGAGCCCGGCGAGGTGGTGACGCCGGGCACGCCGATCGTGACCATGGTGAACCTGGGGCAGGTCTACCTGCGCGCGTTCGTGCCGGGCGGCGACATCGGGCGGGTGCGCGTCGGCCAGCCCGCGCGCGTGTACCTGGACTCGGCGCCGAACACCCCGATCGACGCCCAGGTGATCCGGATCGATCCCGAGGCGTCGTTCACGCCCGAGAACACGTACTTCCGCGAGGACCGCGTGAAGCAGGTCGTCGGGGTCAAGCTGCTGATCAACGGCGCGCTCGGCTTCGCCAAGCCGGGCATGCCCGCCGACGGCGAGATCCTCGTCGACGGGCAGTGGCCCGCGCGCCCGGCGCGGCGATGAGCGCGGCGCCGGCCGCGCCCGCGATCCGGATCGCCGGGCTCGCCAAGCGCTACGGCGCCCTCGAGGCGGTGCGGGGCATCGATCTCGAGGTGCGGGCGGGGGAGATCTTCGGCCTCATCGGGCCGGACGGGGCCGGCAAGACGTCGACCTTCCAGGTGCTGGGTGGGGTGATGGAGGCGACCGCGGGCACCGCGGAGCTGCTGGGCCGGCCCGCGCGGCAGGCGCGCTCGTACGTCGGCTACCTGACGCAGGCCTTCAGCCTCTATCCGGACCTGAGCGTCGAGGAGAACCTCCGCTACGTGGGCGAGCTGCGGCTCGTGCCGCGGACCGAGATCGAGCGGCGCGGGCGGCGCTATCTCGAGATGTTCGGCCTGGCCCGGTTCGGGGGGCGCCTGGCGGGACGGCTGAGCGGCGGCATGAAGCAGAAGATGGCGCTGGCCTGCGCCCTCGTCGCGGAGCCGCGCGTCCTGCTCCTGGACGAGCCGACCACCGGCGTCGATCCGGTCTCGCGCCGCGAGTTCTGGGACGCGCTCGTGATGCTCTCGAGCCAGGGCATGACCATCCTGGTGGCCACGCCCTACCTCGACGAGGCCGAGCGCTGCCACCGGGTGGCCCTCATGCACCAGGGGCAGCTCGTGCGCACGGGCACCCCGGCCGAGATCCGCGACGGCCTCGGCCTCGCCCGCCTGGAGGTCCGCGCCCCGGACCTCCGCGCCGCCCTGACCGCCCTGCCCGGCCGCGGTGGCGACATCGCGGACGTGCAGCGCTTCGGCGACCGGCTCGACGTGATGGTCCGCGACCCCGCCCGGGGCGAGCGGGAGGTGCGCGCCGCGCTCGAGGCGGCCGGCCAGGCGGCGACCTCGCTGCGCGTCGGGACGCCCACGCTGGAGAACGCTTTCGTGTCGATCTTGCAGATGCTCGAGGGAGAGGCGCGCGCCCCCGCGTTCCCGGGCGCGTCGGCCGCGAGGCCCGACCCGGGCGCGATCGCGATCGGCGCGCGGGGGCTCGGGAAGTCGTTCGGGGACTTCGTGGCGGTCAAGGGCGTCGACCTCGAGGTCCGCCCGGGCGAGGTCTACGGCCTGCTCGGCGCCAACGGGGCGGGCAAGACCACCACGATCAAGATGCTGTGTGGCCTGCTCGAGCCGAGCGTGGGCGAGGTGCAGCTCGCGGGCGAGCGCGGCGCGCTCCGCTCCGAGCAGGTGCGGCAGCAGGTCGGCTACATGTCGCAGAAGTTCTCCCTCTACGACGACCTCACCATCGACGAGAACCTGGACTTCTTCGCGGGGGTCTACCAGGTCGAGGCGGCGCGCCGCGAGGAGCGGAAGCGCTGGGTGCTCGACTTCGCGGGGCTCGTGGGCCGGGGCGCGCAGCTCACCGGGTCGCTCCCCGGGGGGTGGAAGCAGCGGGTCGCCTTCGGGGCCGCGATCATGCACGAGCCCCGGGTGCTCTTCCTCGACGAGCCGACCTCCGGGGTCGATCCGATCGCGCGCCGGGCCTTCTGGACCATGATCAACCGGGTGGCCGACGGCGGCGCCGCGGTCCTCGTGACCACGCACTACCTCGAGGAGGCCGAGCAGTGCAACCGCCTCGGCTTCATGGCCGGCGGCGAGCTGGTCGCCGAGGGCACCCCGAGCGGGATCAAGGCGGCCCAGGGCGGCCGGGTGCTGGAGATCCGGGTCGACGATCCCCCGCGCGCCATCGCGCTGCTCCGCAACGAGCGCGAGCCGTGGCGGGTCTCGCTCTTCGGCGACCGCATCCACGTGATCGTGGAGGGCGACGCGGCCGAGGCGGCCCGCGGGCTCTCCGCCCGGCTCGAGGCGGGCGGCATCCGCACGCTCGGGGTGACCGAGCAGGACTACTCGCTGGAGGACGTGTTCATCCTGATCGTCGAGCGCAACCACCGGGAGGGCGCCGCGGCGGCCGCCTGACCGCCCGCGACGGAACCGGCCGGTGCGACGGATCATCGCCCAGGCCCGCAAGGACCTCACCCAGCTGCTGCGGGACCGGCTCGCGCTCGCCCTCGCGGTCGTGCTGCCGGTGATCCTCACCGCGCTGCTGGGCACGTCGATCTCGCTGACCGTCACCGACATCCCGCTCGCGGTCCAGGACCTGGACCAGACGCCGCTGTCCCGCCGCTACATCGACGCCTACCGCAGCTCGCTGACCTTCCGGATCGTGGGGCTGCCGGTCGCGATGTCGCCGGAGACCGTGGTGGCGGGCGGGAAGGCGCGCGGGGCGCTGATCCTGCCCGAGCACTTCGAGCGCGAGATCCGGCGTGGCCGGGTCGCGCAGGCCCAGCTGCTCGTCGACGGCACCGACACCAATACCGCGCTGCTGGTGCAGGGGGCGGCGGCCCAGATCACGCGCGCGTTCACCCGGGAGGTGTCGGGCGGCGGCGCGGTGCCCGCGGTGCGCACCGCCACGCGGCTCTGGTTCAATCCCGGCCGCGAGCCGCGCAAGTTCTACGGCCCCGGCATGCTCGTGCTCGCCCTGTCGATCTTCCCGACCGTGCTCGCCGCGCTCGCGATGTCGCGGGAGGGCGAGCAGCAGACGATCCTGCAGGTCTACGTCTCCAGCATCTCGGCCCACGAGTTCCTCCTGGGCAAGATCCTGGCCGGAGTGGTCATCGGGATCGTGCAGTGGCTGCTGGTGAGCGGCCTCATGTTCACCCTCTTCGGCCTGCGCCTGGTCGGCGACCCGACGCCGCTCCTGGTGGGTGCCCTGCTCTTCCTCTTCTGCGTGGTGAGCTTCGGGACCCTGGTCGGGGGCGCCATCCCCAACCAGGCCGCCGCGGTGCAGGGCGTGTCCCTCGGCGGCTTCCTGCTCGCCTTCCTGCTCTCGGGCCTCATCTTCCCGATCGAGAACATCCCGCGCTCCCTCGCCTGGATCTCGAGCCTGGTGCAGGCCCGCTACTTCATCGTGATCGTGCGCGACGCCTTCCTGCAGGGCGGCGGCTGGCCCGCGGTGTGGTGGGCGGTGCTGATGATCGGGGTGATCGGCGCGGTCTACTACGCGCTCGCGTGGCTCGCGATGCGGCGCATGCAGGTGAAGGCGTGAGCGCCCGGGTGGGCCGCCTCTTCGGGGGACGCTTCTGGGCGCTCGCGCTCAAGGAGCTGCGCCAGATCCGGCGGGACCGGCGGCTCGCGATGTCGCTGGTGCTGCCGCCGATGCTCCAGGTCCTGCTCTTCGGCTTCGCGCTCGACTCGCACGTGCGGGACCTGCGCCTGGGCGTGGTCGACGAGAGCCGCACCTCGGAGAGCCGCGACCTGGTCTCGGCGATCAGCGAGAACCAGACCTTCCGGCTCGCGGGCTCCTTTCCCACCACCGCCGAGCTCGGGCGGGCCCTCGCGGCCGGCCGCCTGGACGTGGGGGTGGTGGTGCCGTACGACTACGCGCGGTTGCGCGCGCGCAACCGGCCGGTCACGGTGCAGGTGCTCCTCAACGCCGCGAACGCGAACACCGCGCAGATCGCCCAGGGCTACGTGGAAGGCGCGGTGGCGTGGCTGAACCAGCAGGCCGAGCACGACCGGGCGGTGGACGGAGCCGCCGCCGACGGCGCGTCCCTGGACGGGCAGCCGACCGCCCCGCCGCTCGCGACCCAGGCCCGGGTGGAGGTGCGGCCCACGTTTCTCTACAACCCGGGCCTCGTGAACACGTGGTTCATCGTGACCGGGGTCTTCGGCACCCTGATCATCCTGAACGGCTCGCTGGTCGCGGGGGCCACCATGATCCGGGAGAAGGAGCGGGGCACCGTCGAGCAGCTCCTGATGACGCCGGCCAGCTCGCTCGAGGTCATCGCGGCCAAGATCATCCCCCTCTTCGTGCTGCTGATGGGCATGGTCGGCCTCGTGCTCGTGGTCGCCCGCCTCGTCTTCCAGGTCCCGTTCCGGGGCAGCCTGCTCCTGGTGCTCGTGGCCTGCGGCTGCTGCGTGCTGACCGGGATCGGCATCGGGACGTTCCTCTCGACGTTCGCGCGCTCCGCGAACCAGACCCAGCTCATCGGGTTCTTCGTCAATCCGCCGCTCGCGATGCTGTCGGGGGCGCTGACCCCGATCGAGGCGATGCCCAAGTGGATCCAGCCGGTCACCCTGCTGAACCCGATCGCCCACTTCGCGAGCGTGGCCCGGGCGGTGCTGGTCAAGGGCGCGGGCCTCGACGTGGTCTACCCGCAGCTCCTCGCGCTCGCGGTGCTCGCGGGCGCCCTGGTCGCGGTGAGCGCCTGGCGCTTCCGGAGCCAGCACAGCTGAGCCGCGGGCGCGGGGCCCGTGCGGCGGCTAGGCGATCTGGGCCCGCACCGCGCGCGCGCCGTCCGTGAGCGCGCGCAGCTTGCCGGACGCGGTCTCGCGCGGCAGGTACTTCATGCCGCAATCGGGCGCCAGGACGAGGCGCTCGGCCGGCACGCGCGCCAGCCCGGCGCGGATGCGCTCCACCACCCGCTCGACGGACTCGACGGCGGGATCGCCCAGGTCGATCACTCCCAGGATGATGGTCTTGCCCGCCAGGTCGGCGAGCACGCCGAGGTCGAGCCGCGGCTGGGCGGCCTCGATCGAGATCTGCCGCGCGATGGTCTCGGCGAGCTGGGGGAGGAACGAGTAGCCGGTCGGCTTCTGGTGCCTCACCACCGCCGCGTAGCCGAAGCAGAGGTGCAGCGCGGTCGGCACCGTGAGGCCGGCGAGCGCGCGATTGATCGCGGGCACCGCGTAGCGCTTGGCGCCCTCGGGGTCGTTGCGGAGCCACGGCTCGTCGAGCTGGATGACGTCGGCGCCCGCGGCTTGCAGCTCGAGGGCCTCCGCGTTGACCGCGGCCGCGAAGTCCATCGCCAGCTCCTCCACGTCGCGGTAGAACTCGTTCTTGGCCTGCTGGGTCATGGTGAACGGGCCGGGCAGGGTGATCTTGGCCGGGCGGTCGGTGTGGCGACGGAGGAACTGCATGTCGCGCAGCTCGACCGGCCGCGTCCGCCGCACGCGCCCGACGACCCGCGGCACGTGGGTCTGGTTGCCGTAGCGGTCGGTGATCACCGCGGGCGTGGCCACGTCCACGCCGTCGAGCGCGGTGGCGAAGCGGTTGGAGTAGCTCTCCCGCCGGATCTCCCCGTCGCTGATGATGTCGATCCCGGCGCGCTCCATCTCGCGGATGGCCACGATCGTCGCGTCGTCCTGGGCCTGCTCGAGGAAAGGCTCGGGGACGCGCCACATGGCCTGCAGGCGCACGCGGGGCACGCCCTTCGAGAGGAGCGCGCGATCGACGAGCCAGTCCGGCTGCGGATAGCTTCCCACCACGGTCGTCGTCAGAACGGGGGTCGTCGCGAGGACGGGCAGGGACATGACGTCACGCTCCTTGGCGATACGCGGCGACCTTGCGCTCCAGGCCGCGAAGAAGGATCTCGTGCAGGCCGGTGATCAGGAGCACGAGCACGATGCCGGCGTAGACCCCGGGGCTGTTGAGCAGGGTGCGGTGCCGGGTGATGAGGAAGCCCAGGCCCTCGGCCGCCCCCAGCATCTGGGCCACGATGACGCCCACGATGACGAGCGCGCCGCCCAGGCGGAGCGCGGCCACGACGGAGGGCAGGCTCGCGGGCAGGGCGACGTAGAGGATCTGCTGGGCGCGGGTGGCCCCGAAGGCGCGCGCGGTCTCCGCGAGCGCGGGGCTGAGCGCGCCGACCCCCGCCACCGCGGTGAGCAGGGTGGGGATGAAGGCGTAGATCGAGGCGAACGCGATCTTCGACTGCGAGCCGAGGCCGAACCACACCATCATGACCGGGTAGAGCACCACCAGCGGCACCGCGTAGGCGCTGCGCAGCACCGGCAGCAGCATCCGCTGCGCGGTGGCGGAGGACCCGACGAGCTGGCCGAGCCCGATGCCCCCGCCGCAGACGATCAGGTAGGAGACGAGGATCTCGCCGAAGGTGGTGGGGAGGCTGCCGAGGTACTCGCGGTGATCGGCGACCAGGGCCCCGAGGGCCTCGCTGAGCGGCGGGACGAAGAGCCGCGGGACCAGGCCCGCGCGCGGCAGGATCTCCCACGCGGCGAGGATCCCCAGGTAGAGCGCGGCCTGGCTCACGCGCGGGTGTCGCTCCGGCCAGCTCATCGGCGCTCCGCGCTCTTGATGTGCTGCCAGATGCGGTCCTTGAGCGCGCCGAAGCGCTCGCTGCCGGTCATCGCGAAGCTGCGCGGGCGGGGCATGTCCACGGAGACGTCGTCGACCACGCGCCCGGGCCGGGCGCTCAGCACCACCACGCGGTCGGCGAGGTAGACCGCCTCGTTCAGGCTGTGGGTCACGAAGAGCACCGTCTTGCGCGTCTCCGACCAGATCCGCAGCAGCTCGTCGCCCAGCACCATGCGGGTCTGCTCGTCGAGCGAGGCGAACGGCTCGTCCATGAGGAGCACCGCCGGGTTCTGCACGAGGCCCCGGGCGATGGCCACGCGCTGCTTCATGCCGCCCGAGAGCTGGTGGGGAAGGCGGTCCTCGAAGCCGGCGAGGCCGGTCAGCTCGAGCATGCGCCGGGCCGCGAGGAGCCGCTCCGCCTTCGCCACCCGCCGGAGCTTGAGCGGGAACGCCACGTTGTCGACCGCGGAGAGCCAGGGGAGGAGGTTGGCCTCCTGGAAGATCATGCCGATCTTGCGCGGCATCGGGGCGGTGATCGGCTCGCCGTCGCAGAGCACGGTGCCGCTCGAGGGCAGCCGCAGCCCCGCGACCAGGGAGAGCAGGGTCGACTTGCCGCAGCCGCTCGGCCCCACCACGGCCACGAACTGGCCG
The DNA here is from genome assembly GCA_035254745.1 of Candidatus Methylomirabilota bacterium. Taxonomy (GTDB): domain Bacteria; phylum Methylomirabilota; class Methylomirabilia; order Rokubacteriales; family CSP1-6; genus CAMLFJ01. Next base: position 9,186 of record DATFAJ010000186.1, read on the forward strand.
TCCGGGATCTCGAGGCTGATGGAGTCGAGCGCGACCACGCCGGCCCCGTCCGCGCCGAAGCGCTGGGAGACCCCCCGGATCGCGACGAGGGCCCGGGTCACGCGCGCTGCCGCCACGCGCCGAGCCGGCGCTCGACCGCGCGCAGCGCCTCGTTGACCGCCACCGCGGCGGCGGCCACGATCACGAGCGCGGCGTAGAGCTGCGGCATCTGGAGGTTCTCGCCCCACGCCGCGATGCGGTAGCCGATGCCGTCGCGCGCCCCGTAGATCTCGCACAGGAGCACCGCGGTGATGTTGAACACCATGGCGAGCCGCGCCGCCTCGAGCAGGATCGGGGCCATCGCCGGGAGGTAGATCTCGCGGATGATCTGCCCGCGGCTCGCCCCGTAGACCCGGCTCACCGTGATCAGCTCGCGCGGCACCGACTGCACCGCCGCGATGCCGCCGGTGATCAGCACGAAGACGGTGGTGAACACGCCGAAGGCGATCTTCTGCGGGATGCTCACCCCGAACACGAGGATGAACACGGGCAGGAAGATCGACTTGGGCACGCCGAACAGGAAGTTGACCAGGGGCCGGAACAGCGCGCCCAGGAGCGGCACCTCGGCCAGGAGGAAGCCCAGGAGCAGGCCGACCGGCAGCGCCACCAGGAACGCGGCGAGCACCTCCCAGGCGGTCACCCCCAGGCTGGCCCGGACCTCGGGTCGCCCGGCCAGCCGGATCAGCGATGCGACGACCGTGCTCGGCGCAGGCGCGAGGCTCGCGTCGAGGCGGCCCGCGCGCACCAGGGCCTCCCAGAGCGCGAAGAGGCCGAGGACGACGGCGGCGACGATCAGGCGCTCGTGCCGCCGCATCGCCCGGCCCCTAGGGCTTGGTGGGAGCGATCGGCATGTTCATGAAGACCTCGGCGGCCGGCGCCATGTCCTTCACCCCGCTCGCGGCGGCCAGCTCCATGGCCTTCTCGACCGAGGCGAGCGTGATCTTGCCGTCGCGGGACAGGCGCAGGAAGGTCTTCTCGTACTCCATCTTGGCGATCTCCATCGGCAGCTCGTTGTTGGCCGCGATGGTCTTGATCGCGTAGTCCGGGTTGTTGCGCAGGTACTCGAGCGCCCCGTAGAGGGCGTTCAGGCCCCGCTGGATGAAGGGGCGCCGCTCGGTCAGGTTCTTCTCGGTGGCGGCCCAGCCCCCGATCAGGTTCGGCGGCATCGCGGTCGCGAAGTCCATCAGCACGCGCACCTTGCCCTCCGACACGACCTGGTAGCTGAGCGGGGAGTAGATCACCGCGGCGGCCAGGTTGTCGTTGAGCAGGTTGGGCACGAGCCCACCGCCGCCAACGCCGACGCGCTGGAAGGTGACCTTGGCCTCGCTCTGCGCCCAGAGGGCGAGGGTGTCGGTGCCGGAGCCGGCCGAGGTGATGCCCACCTTCTTGCCGTCCAGCTCCTTGGCCGACTTGATCGGCGAGGCGGTGCGCACCCCGAGGATCCAGCCCGACCACTCGTCGCCGTTGCCGCCCACGATCTTCGTCAAGACGCCGCGTTTCCGGGAGGTCGCCACCAGCGGCACCGCGACCGGGCCCAGGTCGGCCGAGTTCGCCGCGATCGCCTCGAAGGTCTCCCCGCCGCCCCGGTAGATGGTGATCTCGGGCCGGAGCCCTTCCTTCTCGAAGAGCCCCTTCTCCTTCGCCACGGTGGCGAGGATGGTCGGGAAGTAGGTCTTGGTGGGGCAGCCGATGCGGATGGTCTCCTGGGCGGGCGCCGCCGCGGGCAGCGAGAGCAGCGCACCGAGGGCGACCAGCACCGCGAGCCGAGCCGTGGACTTCGTCGTCATGGATTCCTCCTGGGAGATGCGCGTCGCCGGGAATCCTAGCACGGTTGACCCACCTCCCCGACGGCGGTAGATTCGGCCGCGGCCGTCTCCGTGGACGGCGAGCGAGGAGGACACATGGACGCAGGCGCGGCGATCTTCTTCACCGACTACTCGATGGGACCGGCCGCGCTCGGCCGGGCGCTGGAGGAGCGCGGGTTCGAGTCGCTCTGGGCGCCCGAGCACTCGCATATTCCCTTATCGCGAAGCTCCTCTTTCCCGGCGGGCGGGGAGCTGCCGAAGAAGTACTACGACGTGATGGATCCCTTCGTCACCCTCGCGGCCGCCGCGGCGGCCACCACGCGGCTCCGGGTGGCGACCGGGATCTGCCTGGTGGTCCAGCGCGATCCGATCCAGACCGCCAAGGCGGTGGCGAGCCTCGACCAGGTCTCGGGCGGGCGCTTCCTGTTCGGGATCGGAGCGGGCTGGAACGCGGAGGAGATGGCCGACCACGGCACCGAGTTCAAGTCGCGCTTCGAGGTGATGCGCGAGCGGGTGGAGGCGATGCGGCTCATCTGGACGAAGTCCAAGCCCGAGTACGCGGGCGAGTTCGTCAAGTTCCCGCCGATGATGACGTGGCCCAAGCCGGTGCAGAAGCCGCACCCCCCGGTGCTGGTCGGCGGCGCGTTCCCCCACGGGGCGCGCCGGGCCCTCGCCTACGGCGACGGCTGGGTGCCGCACGCCCGGCGGCCCGCGTACGGCGACGTGCTCGGCAAGCTGCCCGAGTTCGCCGCGCTCGCCCGGGAGGCCGGCCGGGATCCGGCGACGGTGCCGATCACCGTGTTCGGGGTGGCCGAGGACGGCGACCTCATCAAGCGCTACCGCGACGCGGGCGTCGCCCGCCTGCTGTTCAACCTTCCCGCCGCCAAGGCCGACGAGGTGCTCCCCGTGCTCGATCGCTGCGCCGCGCTCGTGCGGCAGGTGCAGTCCTGATGGCCACCCACAAGCCCGCGTTCAAGCAGATCGCGTCCGGGCTGCGCTTTCCCGAGGGGCCGGTGGCGATGCCGGACGGCTCCGTGATCCTGGTGGAGATCGAGCGCCGCACCCTCTCGCGCGTGACGCCCGACGGCAAGGTGCACGTGATCGCCCGCCTCGGGGGCGGCCCGAACGGGGCGGCGATGGGGCCGGGCGGCAAGATCTACGTGACCAACAACGGGGGGCTCAAGTTCCTGGAGCGGCCGGGCAAGCTCTTCCCGGTGGCCCAGGCCGACGACTACACGACCGGCAGCATCCAGATCGTCGATCCCGAGAGCGGCAAGTTCGACACCCTCTACGACCGCTGCGGGGCCGAGCGCCTGCGGGGGCCGAACGACCTCGTGTTCGACGGGGCGGGCGGGTTCTGGTTCACCGACCTCGGCAAGACGCGCGAGCGCGACAGCGACCGCGGCGTCGTCTACTACGCGAAGGCCGACGGGTCGATGATCCGCGAGGCCATCTTCCCGCTCGAGCGGCCCAACGGTATCGGGCTCTCGCCCGACGAGAGGACCCTCTACGTGGTCGAGACGCCGACCGCGCGCTGCTGGTCGTTCAAGCTCTCCGGGCCGGGTCAGATCGAGTCCGCCAACGGGCCGTATCGGGGGGAGAAGGGCACGGTGGTGGTGGGCCTCGGCGGCTACCAGATGTTCGACTCGCTCGCGGTCGACGCGGAGGGCCACGTCTGCGCGGCCACCCTCATCACCGGGGCGGTGAGCGACATCTGGCCGGACGGCAGCCGGGTCGACCAGTACGTGCTGCCGGACATGATGGTCACCAACGTCTGCTTCGGCGGGAAGGACCTGCGCACCGCCTACGCCACGCTCTCGATGGGCGGCACGCTCGTGTCCTTCGAGTGGCCGCGCCCGGGGCTGCCGCTGCGGTATCTCAACCGCTGATGCGCTTCGGGATCTGGCTGCCCAACTGCCGCCACCTCGCCACCCCCGCGATCATCCGCCACGCCGCGGTGCGGGCCGAGCAGCTCGGCTACGACTCGGTGTGGGTGAGCGACCACGTGGTGGTGCCGCGCGCCAACGTGGGCAACTTCGGCGAGACCATCTTCGATCCGCTGATCACCCTCGGCGTGATCGCCGGCGCGACGAGCCGGGTGCGCCTCGGGACCACGGTGCTGATCGTCCCCTATCGCCCGGCGGTGGTAACCGCCAAGATGGTGTCGTCGCTCGACGCGCTGAGCGGCGGGCGCGTCGTGCTCGGGGTGGGGGCGGGGTGGGTGGCCGCGGAGAGCGCGATGCTCGGGGTGCCCTTCGCGGAGCGCGGGCCCATGACCGACGAGTACCTGCGCGCGATGCGGGAGCTGTGGACGAGCCCGTCCCCCTCCTTCGCCGGCAAGTACGTCCAGTTCGACGATCTCCACTTCGAGCCCCGACCGGTCCAGCAGCCGCACCCGCCGATCTGGGTGGGTGGGCACGGCCGGGCGTCGCTCCGCCGCGCGGTCGAATTCGGCGCCGCGTGGCATCCGATCAATCGCAGTCCGGCGGAGCTGCGGGCCGGCGTGGCGGATCTGGCGCGCCGGAGCCGCGAGCGCGGCCGCGCGACCCCGCCCGCGCTGACCCTGCGCAACGACGTGCGCATCCTGAAGCCGGGGGAGACCGCGCCGGCCTCCGCTCACGCCGGCCGCGTGGTGGCCGGCGAGCCGGCCGCCCTGGTGGAGCAGATCGCGGAGCTGGCCGCGTGCGGGGTCGAGGAGCTGGTGCTGGAGCTCCTCGCGGCGGACGGCCGCGAGCTCGACGAGCAGATGGCCACCTTCGCCGAGCGCGTCCGGCCTCGCCTGTCCTGACCGCCTCCCGCGTGAGCGCCGATCCCACCCCCCGCATGGCGGTGCACCGGTCCGGCCGCGGGCCCGACCTCGTGCTCTTCCACGGCGGCATGGGCTCGTGGAAGCACTGGGTCCGCAACGTCGACGCGCTCGGTGCCCGCTTCACCGTCCACGCGCTCGACCACCCGTCGTACGGCGACTCCGCTACGGTGCCGCGCGAGACCACCGGCCCGCAGTACCTCGATCTGGTGCACGCCCTGCTCCTCGAGGCGCTGCCCGGCCGCGCCCCGCTGCGCTTCGCGGGCTTCTCGTTCGGGGCCGCGATCGCGGCGAACATGGCCCGGCGCCTCGGGCCGCGGGTGAGCCACCTCGCGCTCATCTCGCCCGGCGGCTTCCCGATGCGGAAGTTCGGGGAGCGGCCCATCCGCAGCTACAAGGAGGCGGGCGGCGACGAGCGGCTCTTCCGCGAGATCTGCCGCCACAACCTGCTGGTCAACATGCTGAGCGATCCGGCGAGCGTCTCCGAGGAGACGGTCGACATCCAGGTGGACTGCGTGCGAAGAACGCGCTTCGATAGCAGAAAGGTCAGCGGCGGCGGCACGCTGCTCGGCGATCTCGCGGAGGTGGTGCGGCGGGGCGGGAGGATCCGCCTGCTGTGGGGCGAGCGCGACGACTCCGCGTTCCGGCCCGCGAGCCTGCTGATCGGCGAGATCCAGTCCGCCGTCCCCGCGCTGGACCTGCATCGCATCCCGAGGGCCGGTCACTGGTCGGCCTACGAGAACGCCCCCGAGGTCAACCGGCTGCTGCTGGAGTTCTTCGGCGGCGGCGCAACGTAGAGCCCAGCTCAGAGCCCAACGTAGAGGAGGATTCGCCATGTCGACCCGTCGACCGGTCGCCGTCGTGGTAGGAGCAACGTCCAAGTGGCAGGCGGATGGCCGCAACACCAAGCTGGCCCACGGCCGGGCGCTCGACGACCGCGACGTGCCGGTCGGCATCCGCTGGGGCGTGGGCGGCGCGGTGGCCCAGAAGTTCGCGAAAGAGGGCTTCCACGTCGTGCTGACGACCCGGAGCGCGCCCAACGCGAAGGCCCTCGACGAAGCCATCCGGGCGCAGGGCGGCGCCAGCTCGATCGTGGAGCTGGACCTGGTGTCGCAGGCGTCGATCTCGAAGGCGTTCGCGACGATTCGAGAGCAGCTCGGCGACCCGGAGGTCCTGGTCTACAACGCGGGCTACCTCGAGGGGCGCGACCTCCCGCCCGACAAGGAGCTGCTGGAGCACGTTCCCCTCGAGATCCTCGAGACCGCCCAGCACATCGCGAGCCGTGGACCGTTCCTGGTCGCCAAGGAGGTCCTGCCCGCGATGCGCAAGCGGGGAGCCGGCTCGTTCCTCATCTCGAACAACTCGTCGTCCCTGCGCGGCCGCAAGCGGCTCACCGGGCAATCGCTCTACTACCCGCGCGTGATGATGCGCACGCTGGCGCAGGTGCTCACCGAGGAGTACTCCGAGCACGGAGTGCACGTGGCCAACGTGGTGATCGACGGTCTCATCGACTCGCCGGGGACCCGCGCGCTGCCGCGGGCCCAGAAGCAGCCGGAGATCGTGATGAACCCGGTGAAGATCGCGGAGGCGTTCTGGTACCTCCACACCCAGGACCGGTCCTGCTGGACGCACGAGCTTCAGCTGACGCCGTTCTCGACCAAGCCGAGCTTCTAGGGCGCCGCCGGATAGGCTATAGTCGGAAGACATGCGCGATCGGACGCGGCCCCAGAAGGTCTTCTACGGCTGGTGGGTGGTGGGGGCCTTCTCGGTCACCACCTTCATGTCGACCGGGGTGCGCCACGCGGTCGGTCCGTTCCTCAAGCCGATCGTGGCCGATCTCCACCTCGACCGGGCCAGCTTCTCGGCGGTGATCGCGCTGAGCCTCTTCCTCTACGGGGTGTTCATGCCGCTGGCCGGCATGGCGCTCGACCGCTTCAGCGTGCGGGTGGTCACCTCGGCCGGTACCCTGCTCCTGGTGGTCTCGCTGATCCTGACCGCGATGGTGCGCAACGTCTGGGAGTTCACCGCGGTCTACGGCGTGCTGGTGCCGCTCGGGCTGGCCGGGACCGGCCCGGTGATCGCCTCCGGGGTCGTCGCGCGCTGGTTCAGCCGACGGCGCGGCACCGCGCTCTCGGTGCTGGGCAGCGCGTCGATGACCGGGATGAGCCTGCTCGTCCCCGCGGTGACGTGGCTCGTCGTCACCACCGGCTGGCGCACCACGTACGTGGTGATCGCGGGGCTGATCCTGGTGGTCTCGCTGCCGCTCTGTCTCTGGCTGATGCGCGACTCCCCCGAGTCGATCGGTCTCCACGCCGACGGCGCCGCGCCGGTGGCCGGCACGCCCACCACCGCCGCGGTCGAGCGCGTGAGCGCGGGCGAGGCGCTCAGGACGCTCGCCTTCTGGCAGCTCGCGGGCTCCTTCTTCACCTGCGGCTTCTCGATGAGCCTGCTCTCCGCGCACGGCATCCCGATGCTCACCGATCACGGCTACACCCCGATGGTCGCCTCGTGGGCCCTGGGGGTGCTCGGGGGCTCGAGCATCGCGTTCACGGTCATGCTGGGCGCGCTGTCCGATCGGTTCGGGCGCCGCCCGGTGCTGGCCGGGATCTACGCGGGGCGCATCTTCATCTTCACCGGGCTGTTCCTCATCCGCGACAACCCGGGCGCGCTGATGGTGATCGCGGCCCTGGGCGGGATCACGCTGGCCGGCACCGGCTCGATGACCTCCGCGCTCACCGCCGACATCTACGGGCGCTTCTCGGTGAGCTCGGTCTTCGGCCTGATCTTCCTGGTGCACCAGACCGGATCCGCGCTCGGCTCGTGGATGGCCGGCGCCATGTTCGAGATGACCGGCGGCTACGGCCCCGCCTACGCGCTGGCCTGCGGGCTCCTGGCCGTCGCGGCGGTGGTCGCGCTCAACATCGACAAGGGCGCGCGTCGCATCTGGCGCGCCGCCACCGTCTCCGCCTCGAGCTAGCGCCCGGGCGTCACGCGCGCAGCGTGAAGCCCTCGTACCCCTTCCGGGCGACCTCGTCGCACTTCTGCCGGTACACGCCGACCCCACCGATGTAGGGCATGAACACGCGCGGCTTGCCCGGGATGTTCGCGCCCATGTACCACGAGGGCGCGAGCGGGTAGAGGGTCATGTGGCCGACCTCGTTGACGTGCTGGACCCACGCGTCCTGCGCCTCGGCGGTCGCCTCGATGGTGGCGAGGCCGCGCTCGCGCAGGTAGGCCACGCAGTCCGCGATCCAGTCCACGTGCTGCTCGATCGACACGATCATGTTGCTGAGCACCGACGGGCTGCCCGGCCCCGTGATCGTGAACAGGTTCGGGAAGCCCGCGATGGTGAGCCCCAGGTAGGTGCGGGGGCCGCCCGCCCACTCCGCGTCGAGCCGCCGGCCGCCCCGCCCGCGGATGTCGATGTTGAGCAGCGCGCCGGTCATCGCGTCAAAGCCGGTGGCGAAGACCAGATCGTCCACCGCGTACTCGACGCCGCCGGTGCGCACGCCCCGCGGAGTGATGGTCTCGATGGGGGCGCTCCGCACGTCCACCAGGGTCACGTTGTCCCGGTTGAAGGTGGCGTAGTAGTCGGTGTCCACGCAGAGCCGCTTGGTGCCGAGGGGATAGCTCTGGGGGCAGAGGAGATCGGCGACCTTGGGGTCGCGCACGATCGCGCGGATCTTGGCCCGGAAGAACTCGGCCGCGGTGTCGTTGGCGTCCCGGCTGGTGAGCAGGTCGGTGTAGGCGGCCGAGAAGCCGAGCCCGCCGCGGCTCCACCGCCTCTCGTACTCGCGCTCCCGCTCCTCGGCCGGGACGGCGAGCGCGGAGTCCCCGCTGCGGTCGACCACGAAGCCGACGCGGGACTCGCGGGCCTCGCGCCGGAACTCCGCGTACTCCGCCTTGATCCGTGCCTCGTACGCGGGATCGAGGGGCGCGTTCTGGGCCGGCATGCTGTAGTTGGGCGTGCGCTGGAAGACGTAGAGGTGGGCGGCCTGCTTGGCGATGATCGGGATCGACTGGATCGCGGAGGAGCCGGTGCCGATGACCCCGACGCGGCGGCCGGTGAAGTCGACGCCCTCGTGCGGCCACCGTCCGGTGTGGTACCACTTGCCCGCGAACGACTCGAGGCCCGGGAAGTCCGGCACCTGGACGTCGGAGAGGCAGCCGGTGGCCATCACGCAGAACCGGGCCGGCACCCGGTCGCCGCGGTCGGTCTCGACATTCCAGCGGCTCGTCGCCTCGTCGAAGATCGCGCGCGTCACCCGGGTCTCGAACTGGATGTCGCGGCGCAGGTCGAACCGGTCCGCCACGTGGTTGGCGTACTTCAAGATCTCGGGCTGGGCCGAGTAGCGCTCGGTCCAGTGCCACTCCTGCTGCAGCTCGTCCGAGAACGAGTAGGAGTAGTCCATGCTCTCGACGTCGCAGCGCGCCCCCGGGTAGCGGTTCCAGTACCAGGTGCCGCCGACGCCCTTGCCCGCCTCGAACACCCGCGCGGTGAGCCCGAGCCCCCGCAGCCGGTGGAGCATGTACATCCCGGCGAACCCCGCCCCCACGATGACCGCGTCGAGCATCACGCCTCCCGGTGAACCGGCACCACGTAGGGCCCCTCGGGCACGAAGGCCACGTGGGGATCGCGCTGCCGCGCCATGCTCTCCGCCACCGCGGCGGAGAGATCGTGGACGCGCTCCACCCCGGTCAATCCCGCGCCGATCGCGTCGAGGCCGTCGGTGTAGAGCCGCACTCGCCCGACCCGCATCGGCTTGAGCTGCATCTGGGTCTGCCACTCGTCGATGTCGGCGTGAGGCTTGCCCGCGATGCTGGCCGCGAAGCCTTCCGGGCCCAGGTCGACCAGGCGGCGCTGTGCCTCGACATAGTGCTTCGAGCCGAGCCCCTCCGAGCAGGCGGAGGCCACGATCAGCTCGCCGCCCGGCTCCAGGATGTCGAGCGGCCCCACCATGCCCTTCACGGTCTGGTAGTACGTCTTGTCGAGCGGATGGCCGGCCGCGCTCGTGACCACGGTGCGGAAGCGGCGCGGCACCGGCACCTGCGCGTACTTCCGCGCGAAGCGCACCGCCTGGAGATGGCTCTCGACGACCTCGCCGAAGTTCACGAACGCGAGCCGTCGCCGGTCGTCGATCACGGTGTTGAGCGCGAGCGCGCCGCCCAGCATCCCCACGATGGCGAGCTGCTCCTCGTGGAGCGGGTTGCCGTCGAGCACGCAGTTGGCCGCGCGCGGGTGCGCCATGAACGCCGCGTTGTGGAAGGTGGTGATGGTCTCGGCGTGGGCCACCCCGGGCGCGATCACCTTGCGCCCGCCCGACCAGCCGGCCATGAAGTGCGGCTCTACCAGGCCGGTGGCGATCTTGAGATCGGCCTCCACCAGCCGGCGGTCGAGACGGACGACCGTGCCGCGGCCGGGCGTCCGACCGAGCGAGACGTGGTCGCGGTCGACGGTGGCGTCGTGATTGGCCACCGTCACCGTGTCGAGCACCCACGGGTCGCCGACCAGCTCGGCGAGCTCCGCGCCCTCGTTCGGCCGGTGGAGGCCGGTGGCGACCAGCACCGTGACGCCCGCGCGCGGCACGCCCGCGTCGAGCAGGGTCCGGATCAGCGCGGGGAGGAAGAGGCCGTTCGGCACCGGGCGGGTGATGTCGCAGATCAGGATGCACGCGGAGCGCTTGCCCCGCGCGAGCGCGGCGAGCGGCGGGACGCCGACCGGCTCGGCCAGCGCGCGCCGCACCGCGCCCGCGGGGTCGGCCAGCACCGGCATCGCGCGCTTCTCGATGACGGTGGGCACGCAGCCCCGCGGCGGCGCGACCGGCAGCGTGCCGCGGCCGTAGAGGAGGGGAATCGCCGCCGGGGTCGGCTCGTCCGCCATGGCCTCCGAGTATGCCACGGCGGCCGCGGCTCAGGGCATCACGGCCAGGGGTGGCAGACCCATCTCCCGCGTGCACTCGCCGAACCACTCGATGACTTCCCGATGGAGCGGGATCCCGTGGGCGCGGCGATGCTCGACCTCTTCCGCCTCCGAGAGGCCCGGGTAGAGCACCCGCTCCTGGCCCGGCGCGGGCGCGGCGGTGCGCAGGGTCCGCAGCATCTCGTCCATCGTGTCCTTGAAGCGGTCGAGGTCGGTGAAGGCCCGGATGTCGTAGGCCGCGAACTGGTTCTTCGAGCCGCTGGTGGGGTCGAGCATGGTGGGCAGCGCGCCCGCGAGCAGGGTCGAGAGCACCTCGGCCATCATCGCGAAGCCGTAGCCCTTGTGCGAGCCCTGCTCGCGGGTGCCGCCGAGGGGGGCCTGGTAGAAATCCTCGCGGTCGAAGACCGGCTTCTCCTCCATGATCGGGGTGCCCTCCCTGTCGGTGACCCAGCCCGGCAGGAGCGGCGAGCCGATCCGCATCGCGAGGCGGATCTTGTTGCCCGCGATGGCCGAGGTGGCCGCGTCGAAGAGCAGCGGCGCCTCGCGCCGCGCGGGGGCGGCCAGCGCGATCGGGTTGGTGCCGAGCAGGGGCTTGGCGCCGAAGGTGGGCACCACGTGCAGGCCGGCCGCGGTGAAGCACACCCCGACCATGTCCTCGCGCGCGGCCTGCATCGCGAAGTGCCCGATCGCCCCGAAGTGCCCGCTGTTGTAGACCGTCACGACCCCGACCCCGACCCGGCGCGCCTTCTCGATGGCCAGGCGCATCGCCTTCGGCCCCACGATGATGCCGAGCCGCCGGCCCGCGTCGATCACCGCGGTGGCGGGGGCCTCGCGCTCGATCCGCCAGCCCGGCCGGGGGTCGAGCTTGCCCGCCCGGTAGTCGCGGACGTAGGCGCGCAGCATGTTGGACACGCCGTGGGTCTCGACTCCGCGCAGGTCGGTCATGGTGAGCACGTCGGCGGCGTCGGCCGCGTCCTCCGGGCTCACGCCGACCTTCTCGAAGATCCGGGTGACGGCCTCGCGGAGGGCCGCCTCCGACACCCGGACCTGGTCCTTCTCCGGTACCTTGAAGCGCTCGAGGATCATGGGGTCGCCTCCTCCCGCCCGGAATCCTAGCCGATTGCGCTCCCCGGCGGGCGTGCTAGATTTCCAGGCGGGAGGGCACACCATGCTCGGACTGGGATTGGCCTCGTCGCACGCCCCGATGATGTTCCAGAAGGCGCAGTACTGGCCCAAGGTCGTGGACCGGATCCCCAAGGTGGCCCGGGAGCACCTCCCGCAGAGCGCCCGGCTGGAGATCGCCACGCCCAGCATCATCGAGGGCCACATCCAGAAGATCGAGGCCGCCTTCGCGGTGCTGCGCGAGCAGGTGAAGGCCTACCGGCCGGACGTGCTGCTCATGATCGGCGACGACCAGGGCGACATGTTCGACGACGCCAACAACCCCACCTTCTCGATCTACACCGGGGAGGAGCCCATCTGGGGCCGGAGCGCGCGCGATCCCATGACGACGCCGCCGCAGGAGCGGACGAAGCTGGTCTTCCCCCAGCACGCGGAGATGGCCCGCCACCTCCTGAAGGGCCTGATCAAGCGCGGCTTCGACGTCGCCAACGTGGGAAAGTTCGATCCGCGCGGCAACCCGGTCCGCGGCGTCTCGCACATGGTGTCGAACCTGGTGCCCGAGGTCGACCCGGAGCTCCGCATCCCGCTGGTCTGCGTCTTCCTCAACGAGTACTTCCCGCCGCTGCCCAGCGCGGCCCGCTGCGCGCGCCTCGGCGAGGCGATCGCCGACGTGCTGCGCGACCGGCCGGAGCGCATCGCGATCTACGCCTCGGGCGGCCTCTCCCACTTCCCGGGCATGTTCAACGCGGGCTGGATCGACCAGCCGCTCGACCGCTGGATCCTCGAGCGCCTGGAGCGCAACGACCTGGAAGCGCTCGAGCACCTGTTCACCTTCGACTCCGACGCGATGCGCTCGGGCACCGGCGAGGTGCGCGCGTGGATCAGCGTGGCCGCCGCGATGAACCGGCCCGCCAAGCTCGTGGAGTACACCGCGGCCCACTGCACGCAGACCGGCTGCGGGTTCGTCTACTGGCCGGCATGAGCGGCAACGGCGCGCTGCCCCTGGCGCGCTTCACCGTGCTCGATCTCACGCGGGCGCGGGCGGGCCCGACCTGCGTCCGCCAGCTGGCGGACTGGGGCGCCCGCGCGATCAAGATCGAGATGCCGGGTGGGCGCTCGGGCGACGGCATGGGGGGCAACCGCCACGGGTTCGACTTCCAGAACCTGCACCGCGGCAAGGAGGCCCTCACGCTCAACCTGCGCGAGCCCGAGGGCGTGGCCATCTTCAAGCGGCTGGCGCAGAGCGCCGACATCGTGGTCGAGAACTACCGCCCGGACGTCAAGCGGCGGCTCGGCATCGACTACGAGAGCCTCCGCCCGCTCAACCCGCGGCTCATCTACGGCAGCATCTCGGGCTTCGGCCAGAGCGGACCCTATCGCGACCGGCCCGGCGTGGACCAGATCGCGCAGGGCATGGGCGGGCTCATGTCGATCACCGGCATCCCGGGGCAGGGACCGGTGCGGGTCGGCATCCCGATCGCGGATCTCTGCTCGGGCATCCTGCTCGCGCAGGGCATCCTGGTGGCCCTGATCGAGCGCGAGAGCACCGGGCAGGGGAAGTGGGTGCACACCTCGCTGCTGGAGGCGATGCTCTCCATGCTCGACTTCCAGGCCTCGCGCTGGCTCATGAGCGGGGAGGTCCCGCCCCAGGCCGGCAACAACCATCCCACCGGCATCCCCACCGGCGTCTTCGAGACCAGCGACGGCCACATCAACATCGCGGCGTCCGGCGACGAGCTCTACGAGCGGTTCTGCCGCGCGATCGAGCGCCCCGACCTGCGGACCGACCCGCGGTTCGCCACCTCGAAGGCGCGCTCGACGAACCGCGACGTGCTGATGGAGGTGCTGATGCCGGTGACCCGGCAGAAGGACAGCGCGACCTGGATCCGCCTCCTGAACGAGGCGGGCGTGCCGTGCGGGCCCATCTACCGCATCGACGAGGCCTTCGCCGATCCGCAGGTGCGACACCTGGAGATGGCGCAGCCGGTGCACTCGCCCGCGCTCGGCGATCTCACGATCCTCGGTCACCCGGTCTCGCACGGGCCCCGGCGCAATCCCATCCGGGGCGCCGCGCCCGAGCTGGGGCAGGACAACGAGGCCATCCTCGGTGGGCTGGGCTACGACCGGGACCAGATCGCGGATCTCGCCAAGCGCGGCATCATCTGACCGCCGCCGGGGCGCCCCCATGCTGATCGTCGACGCGCAGGTTCACATCTGGGCCAACCACAAGCCCACGAACGCGAACCACCGCCAGGTCGAGACCTACTCCGCCGACGATCTGCTGGCCGAGATGGACGAGGCGGGCGTCCACGCCGCGGTCATCCACCCGCCCGCGTCGTGGGACCCGGATTCGAACGAGCTCGCGGTGGAGGCGGCCCGCCGCCACCCGGACCGGCTCGCGATCCTCGGCAATTTCCCGCTCGACGCTCCGGCCAGCCGGGGCCTGGTCGAGAGCTGGAAGAAGCGGCCGGGCATGCTCGGCCTGCGCTTCGCCCTGCTGCAGCCGCATCAGCGCACGTGGCCGACCGACGGCACCATGGACTGGCTCTGGCCCGCGTGCGAGCGCGCGGACCTGCCGATCGCGCTCCTCGCCGCGACCTACCTGCCGACGGTGGGCCGGATCGCCGAGCGGCACCCGCGGCTCAAGCTCATCGTCGACCACCTGGGCCGGCCCTCCGGCACCAAGGACGACGCGGCGTGGGCCAACCTGCCCGAGATGCTCGCGCTCGCCCGGCATCCCAACGTCGCGATCAAGGCCACCGGGGCGCCCAGCTACTCGAGCGCGCCCTATCCCTACCGGAACATCCACGACCACCTGCGCCGGATCCACGACGCCTTCGGCCCCGAGCGGATGTTCTGGGGCACCGACATCACGCGCATGCCGTGCCCGTGGCGACAGTGCGTGAGCCTGTTCACCGAGGAGCTGCCGTGGCTCCGCGGGCGGGACCTCGAGCTGGTCATGGGCCGCGCGGTGTGCGACTGGCTCGGCTGGCCGCTCCCTCCACGCTGATCCCGAGGAGCCGACCATGCCCGTTCGCTACGACAAGCGCGGTCCCATCGGCATCGTCACCCTGAGCCGGCCGGCCGCGCGCAACGCGTGGGGCCCCGACTTCAACGAGGGCCTGGCGCACCACTTCGCGGAGATGGAGGACGACGACGAGATCCGCTGCGCGATCCTGACCGGCGACGAGGCGGGCGGCGCGTTCTCGGCCGGCGCGAACCTGAAGGATCCCAAGACCCACACCTCGGCGTCGGTCGCCGCGTTCGTCAAGAGCATCGCCAAGCGCCGCGCGCGCGCCTTCGAGGTGCTGGGCGGCTTCCCGAAGCCGCTGGTGGGCGCGGTCAACGGGTACGCGGTCGGCATCGGCTGCATCGTGACCTTCTGCTGCGATCTGCTCGTGGCCTCGGAGCGCGCGGAGTGGCGGCTGCCACAGGTGGGGCTCGGGATCCTGCCCGCGTACGGGGGCGCGCCCCGCCTGGCCCGCTGGGTCGGCCAGGGCCACGCCATGCGGCTGACCATGGGCTTCCCGCTCGGCGCCGCGGAGGCGTACCGCATCGGGCTCGCCCAGTGGCTGGTGCCGCACGAGCGCGTCATGGACCAGGCGCTCGAGGTGGCCACCCACCTGGCCGCGCTGCCGCCGCTGGCCGCGCGGCTCGGCAAGGAGTCGCTGCTCCGGGGCCTCGACTCCGCCAACCTGGCGGACGCCGCGCTGGTCGACCTCTACCGGTTCGCCACCCTCGAGCTCACCGAGGACAAGGCGGAGGGACACGCCGCCTGGCGCGAGAAGCGCCGCCCGGCCTTCAAGGGACGGTGAACATGACGTCGGATTTCGAGCCGGTGGTGGACAGTCGGGTCGAGGCCCTCGACGCCTCGCACGGTCACGTCGCGCGGATCGTCGTGCGGGACGGGCTGGTCGGCGCGGGCCGGGTGGGGGCGCTCGCCTTCGGCGCACTGGCCCTCGGTGCCTTCGCGATCGGCGCGGTCGCCATCGGGCGGCTCGTGGTGCGGAGCCTGAAGCTGGGTCGCGGCGAGATCCGCTCGCTGAAGATCGCCGACCTCGAGGTCGGGGACCTCCGCGTGGGCCGCCTCACGAGGCTGGACGCGCCCGAGAAGTGAGCCCCTCACCCTGGTGAGGGGTCTCGCGCCGGCCGAGCTCGTAGACGTCGATCTGCTTGGTGCGCCGGTGGGTGGGGCGCCACGGCGGCCAGCTCACCTGCCGCCGGCTCCGGGTCACCGTGAAGCCGCTGCGCCGGAACGCGCCCTGCAGCTTGCGCCGAGCCACCCAGCCGGGATCGGCCAGGAGCGCGATGCCGCCGACGCGCAGGGTGCGCATCAGCGCGGTGCCGATGGCCGGCCACTCCATGTCGTCGTAGACGACGTCGCCGCCGACGACCAGATCGTAGGCGTCCGGCTCGACCCGGTGACCGCCGTGGTTCCAGTCGCCGCCGATGGTGCGGGC
>DATFAJ010000187.1:0-4078 GCA_035254745.1 Candidatus Methylomirabilota bacterium
GGGACCGCCCGGTTCAGCGACCCTCACATCGTGGAGGTGGACGGCACGCCGCTCGGCGCCGAGCGCTTCGTCATCGCGGCCGGCTCGGAGCCGGTGATTCCCGAGGTGCCCGGCCGCGAGCGGCTCGTCACCTCGGACCAGCTCCTCTTCCTGCCCTCGTTCCCGGTGTCCCTCACCTTCATCGGGGGCGGACCGGTGGCGGTCGAGCTGGCGGGCGCCTACGCCGACCTGGGCTCGCGCGTCACGGTGCTGGCCCGCGACGCGGAGATCCTGCCCGCGGTCGACCCCGACGTGGCGCGGGTACTGCGCAAGCGGATGGAGGCCCGCGGCGTCACCTTCCGGCTGAAGACCACCGTGACCCGTCTCTCCGAGGACCCGGCCGGGGTGCGCATCGAGTTCGACAGCGCGGGCATGGCCAACCGGTTGGTGAGCAGCCAGGTGTGCGCGGCGGTGGGCCGCCGCTTCCACCCACGGACCATCGGCGCGGCGCGCATCGGGCTCGAGATGGGACGGCTCGGGCTGCGCACGACGCCCTACCTGGCCACCTCGGTGCCCCACATCTACGCCGCGGGCGACGCGGCCGGCAACCGCCAGCTCACCCCGGTGGCCGCCCACGAGGGGCGGATCGCCGCGATCAACGCCCTGCGCGGCGACGTGGAGCGGGCCGACGAGGCGGTGATCCCGCAGGTGCTCTTCACCACGCCGGAGGTGGGCGTGGTCGGCGTCTCGTACGCCGAGGCGCCCGCCCACGGCATCCAGGCCGCGGTGGCCCGTCACGACGCGCGGGGCAGCAGCAACAGCGTCGCCACCGGAGAGGACGCGGACTACTTCAAGCTGATCTTCGACCAGGACACCCAGCGGCTCATCGGCGCCCAGATCGTCTCGCCGGCCGCCGCCGAGCTGGTCCAGCTCTGCACCCTCGCCATCCGCTCCCGGATGCCTGCCGGGCTCATCGCGGGCCAGCTCTCGGTGCACCCGAGCCACGGCGAGCGCCTCCTGCGCGCCTTCGGGCCCGGGCCCCACGGAACCCTCCGGTCCCCCGAGGGCGCGGGCGTAGTAGAATCGCGCCCGTGATTCGCCCCTCCCTCCGGCGCGCGGCGCTCTGGCTGGCCGTCGCCCTCGTCGCCGGCTGCGCGGGATCGAGCGCGCGCTCCGGCCGGCTCCCGGCCGCCGCCGAGGCGGAGCTGCCCCCGCCGGTCCGCTCGGTGCTCCGCAACGGCATGCGGCTGATCGTGCAGGACCACCGGGCCTCCGACATCGTGGCGATCTATCTGTTCGTCGGCGTCGGCACCCGCCACGAGACCGCGGACCAGCTGGGCTACGCCCACTTCCAGGAGCACATGCTCTTCAAGGGCACCGACAAGTTCGGTCCGGGCCATGTGGATCGCGTGGTGGAGGGCGTGGGCGGGCGCTCCAACGCGGTGACCTCCTTCGACTACACGACCTTCTACCTGATCCTGCCCACCGAGGCCACCGCGACCGGCGTCCAGCTCCTGGCGGACATGGCCTTCCGCTCCACGTTCGCCCCGGACGAGATTGCCCGCGAGCGCGAGGTGATCTTCGAGGAGGCGCACATCGAGCAGGACAACCCGAAGACCGCGATCGTGCGGCAGCTCTACGGGATGGTCTTCGCCGGCCACCCCTACGGTCGCCCGGTGCTCGGCATCCGCGAGACCATGATGGCGGCCACCCAGGAGCGGCTGCGCGCGTTCAACCGCCGGTACTACACCCCGGAGAACATGACGCTGGTGGTGGCGGGGCCGGTGGAGGCGAGCGCGGTGCGCACCATGGTGGACCGCTCGTTCGGGCAGATGGGCACGACCGGCTATCGGCCCACACCGCTCTCACCGCCCCGCCGGCTCGGTGGCACGGCCCGGCGGACGACGGAGCGGCCCGAGCAGCAGGCCCACCTCGCGCTGGGCTGGCAGGCGCCGCGCTCGGACGACCCCAACGGCGACGCGCTGGACCTGGTCACCACCATCCTGGCCGGGACCGAGAGCTCGCGGCTGGCCCGCAGGCTACGCGACGAGGAGCGGCTGGTCTCGAGCGTGACCATGAGCTACGCGGCGCTGGTGGGCGGGGGCATCGCGAGCCTGCGCGCGGACCTCGAGGCCAAGGACGTCGACCGCGTGGAGCAGATCGTGCTCGAGGAGATCGCCAAGATCCAGGAGAGCGGGCCCACCGAGGAGGAGCGGCGGCTGGCCGTGACCAAGTTCGAATCGCAGCACGCCTTCGACACCGAGACCTCCGAGGGCCTGGCGTATGCGTACGGCCTGGCCGAGACCACCTGGACCCTCGAGTCCGAGCTGCGCTACGTGGAGCGCCTCCGCCGGATCACCCGCGAGCAGATCCGGGACGCGGCGCGGCGCTACCTGTCGCGCACCGACTACGCGCGCCTGGCCTTCGTGCCGAAGCCCGCCCGATGAGACGGCTGCGTCCGGTCGCCGTCGCGCTCCTGGTGGCGCTCGTCGTCACCCCCGCCTGGGCCCAGACCCCGTCGGTCACGCGGACCCGACTCGCCAACGGGCTCACGGTGCTGGTGCGCGAGAACCCCACCGCGCCGGTGGTGGCGATCTCGCTGATGGTCAAGATGGGCACGCGGTGGGAGACGCCCGAGAACGCGGGCATCTCGAACCTGGTGCAGCTCATGGTGGTGCGCGGCACGCCCACGCGCAGCGGCACCCAGATCGTGGAGCAGGCCGACGCCATGGGCGGCAGCATCGAGGCCACCGGCGACGTGGACGCCTCCGAGATCGCGGCGACCGCGCTCGCGCGCCACTGGGTGGAGATGCTCGACCTGGTCGCCGACGTCGCGCTCCACCCCACGATGCCGGAGAGCATCGTCCAGGCGGTGCGGGACTTCCTCGTCCGGCAGATCCGCAACCGGGGCGACAAGCCGTACGACGTGGCCTTCGACACCCTGACCGCCCGGCTCTTCGGCCGTCATCCCTATGCCTGGGATCCCATCGGCTTCAAGGAGAGCCTCGAGCGGCTCGACCGCCCGGCGCTCCTCGCCCACTACGGCCGCCACTACGTGCCCGGGGGCATGGTCCTCGCGGTCAGCGGGCGCGTGAAGGCCGCCGAGGTGGCGGCACAGGCCGGGCGGCTCTTCGGCACGATGCCCGCGGCCCCGGTGCCGGTGGCGGCGCCCCCCGCCCCGCCCGCGCCGGCACCCTGGCGCGAGACCCGGGTGGTACCGGGCGCGCAGGCCCAGATCCTGATGGGCTCGCTCGCGCCCGCCCTCACCGATCCGGACTTCCCGTCGGTCAAGGTCCTGAGCACGGTGCTGGGCGGCGGCATGGCCGGCCGATTCTTCTCGGAGCTGCGCGACAAGCAGGGCCTGGCCTATACCACCGGCACGCAGTACCCGGCGCGGGTGGACCGGAGCTTCTTCCTCGCCCAGCTCGGCACCGCGCCCGAGAACGTGGCCCGCGCGGAGGCCGCGCTCCGGGAGCAGCTCGAGCGCGTGCAGCGCGAGCGGGTGGGGGTTGAGGAGCTGCGGGTCGCCAAGGCCTACGTGCTGGGTAACCTCGCGATGGATCGGCGGACGAACGCGCGCCAGGCCTGGTATCTGGCCACGTACGAGGAGGCGGGGGTGGGCTACGAGTTCCTGGACCGCTACGTGACGGCGGTCCGCGCGGTCACCGCGGCCGACGTCCAGCGGGTGGCGCAGCGGTACCTGGCCGCGATCCGCACCATCATCGTCCAGCCGACCCCGCCCTGACGGATCAGCGCTGGCGGTTCAGCTCGATCGTGACCGGCGACTGCAGATAGAGGAAGGTCCCGACCAGCCGGTCCCCCTCCACCTTGAACGTGGCCGCGAAGGGCCGGGTGCGCTGGGCGCTGTTCACCCACATCTCGGTCTCCGAGACCGTCACCTCGATGGGCGCACCGAACGAGGAGTTCTCGCGCAGCGAAACCGGGATCCCCTCCGCCACCTGCGAGTCCTGGAGCACCAGGACGCCCTCGCCGCTGGCCCCCCTCTGGGTGATCGAGGCCTCGGCCACGCCGTACCGGTTGCTCCGCAGCAGACCGTAACCGCTCCAGGTGCCGGTCCAGTGACCGGCCACGTCGGCGG
>DATFAJ010000188.1:0-4055 GCA_035254745.1 Candidatus Methylomirabilota bacterium
TCTCGTGAGCACGGAGGGCGCCCGCGGCCTGGCGCACCTGATCGGCAGCGTGCCCCTGCCCTCTGCCGAGGAGGTGTTCCGCGCCCTCGGCTCGGGCCTCGGCTCGCTGCTCTCGCGCATGCCCGACGGCGAGACCGGCGAGCGGCGGCGCTGGATCTACTGGCAGCGCGAGATGCTCGAGCGGCATCCGGCCATGGAGGTGGACGCCGAGGCCGGGCTGCTCGAGCTGCGGCAGTGGGACGGCTCGCTCCTGCGCCGCGCCCCCCTCCTGCGCTTCCGTCCCGGGGTCGATCCCGAGCGCGTCGAGTTTCCGACCGGCTACGCGGACGCGGCGCGGGCGTCGTGGGCTCTCTTCGACCGGCTGCGCCGGGAGGGCGTGCTCGCCGCGGACCTGCGCTTGCAGGTCTGCCTGCCCACGCCGATGTCGAGCGCGTTCATGTACGTGAGCCCGCGCGCCCACGACGACTACCAGCGCGCCTACGAGCGCTCGCTGCGGCGCGACCTCGACCGGATCGTGGCCGACATCCCGCGCGCCGACCTCTCGATCCAGTGGGACATCTGCCAGGAGGTGCTCGTCCTCGAGAACTATTTCCCGACGCGCCCGCCCGACTATGAGGAGCGCATCGGGGCCCTGCTCGGCCGCCTGGGCGACGCGGTGCCCGCCGAGGTCGAGCTGGGCTATCACCTCTGCTACGGCAGCCCGGCCGACCAGCACCTCGTGATGCCGAAGGACACCGCGATCCTGGCCGCGCTGGCCGGCGCCATCTTCGCCCGGGTGAAGCGGCGCGTGGACTTCCTCCACCTGCCGGTGCCGCGCGAGCGGGACGACGCCGCGTACTTCGCGCCGCTGCGAGACCTCGCGCTGCCCCCGGGCCTGCGCCTCTACCTGGGCCTGCTCCACCACGACGACCGCGCGGGCGACCGGCGGCGCATCGACGTCGCGCGTGGCGCGGTGGCCGACTTCGGGGTGGCCACCGAGTGCGGCTGGGGGCGCGGCGAGCCCGCGCGGCTGCCCGATGTCCTCGAGAGCCATCGCCACGCGGTAGACTACCTGGTGACTCGCCGATGACCGACCGCACGCCCGGCCCCGCCTCGCACACCTTCTTCTCGCAGCGCCTGCGACTGCACTACGTGGACTGGGGCAACCCCGACAAGCCGCCGCTGCTCATGATCCACGGCGGGCGGGACCACTGTCGCAACTGGGACTGGGCGGCCGCCGCGCTCCGGGAGGACTGGCACATCATCGCCCCGGACCTGCGCGGCCACGGCGACAGCCAGTGGTCCGCCGACGGCAGCTATGCCATGACCGGCTACATCTACGATCTCGCGCAGCTCATCCACGGCCAGCGGCTGGCCCCGGTCACCATCATCGCCCACTCGCTGGGCGGCAACGTGGCGCTGCGCTACGCGGGCCTCTACCCGGAGACGGTGGCCCGGCTGGTCGCGATCGAGGGCCTGGGGCCGTCGCCCCAGGCGTGGGCCGAGCGCTCGGCCAAGTCGATCGCCGCGCGCCTGGACGAGTGGATCCGGGAGCAGCGCGGGCTGGCGGGCCGCCTGCCCCGCCGCTACGCGTCCATCGAGGACGCCTTCCGGCGCATGCAGGAGGAGAACCCGCACCTCTCCGCGGAGCAGGCGCGCCACCTCACCGTGCACGGGGTGAACCAGAACGAGGACGGCACCTACAGCTGGAAGTTCGACAACTACGTCCGGGTGTTCCCGCCCTACGACATGCGGGGGCAGGACATCAAGGACCTCTGGTCGCGCATCGCGTGCCCGACGCTCCTGCTCTACGGCACCGAGAGCCGCTCCGGCAACCCGGCCGAGGACGGACGCGCCGCGCCCTTCCGCGACGCCACCGTGGTCGGCATCGATCGCGCCGGCCACTGGCTGCACCACGACCGGCTCGACGAGTTCCTCCGGATCGTCCGCGCCTTCCTCCGCTAACCCTCTCCCCTCGGGGGAGAGGGCAGGGTGAGGGGTGGTCTACCCTCCGAGCCGCCTCACGAACCGCGCGACCGCCTCGCCGATCTCCCGGGGCGAATCCTCCTGGATGAAGTGGCTGCCCTTCACCGTGATCTCCTCCTGGTTGGGCCACCGCCGACAGAACTCGCGCTGCGGCCCGGTGAGGATCGTCCCCGGATCGGCGTTGACGAACAGCTTGGGCAGGGGGCTCGCGCCGAGCCACCGCGCGTAGCCGTCCGCGATGGCGACCACGTCCGCGGGCTCACCCCCGACGGGAATCTCCCGCGGCCACGTCAGGGTGGGGCGACGCGACTCACCGGGCTCGAGGTACGGCCGGCGGTAGACCGCCATCTCCGCCTCGCCGAGCCCGCGGAGCACGCTCAGGGGGAGGATCCGCTCCACGAAGACGTTCTTCTGCAGCACCATCTCCTCGCCGGCCGGCGAGCGCATCGCCTGGAAGACCTTCCGCGCGACGTCCGGCCACTCCTCCCACGTCACCGGCCGGACGAGGGCCTCCATGTAGACGAGCCCGCGCACCCGCTCGGGATGGCGATGGGCCCAGTGGAAGCCCAGGGCCGAGCCCCAGTCGTGCACGACCAGGGTCACGTTGCGGGTGAGCCCGAGCGCCTCGAACCAGGCGTCGAGATAGCGCGCGTGGTCGACGAAGCGGTAGGAGCCGGCCGGCGCCTTGCCCGAGCCGCCCATGCCCACCAGGTCGGGCGCGAGGCAGCGGGCTGCGCCCTCGACGTGCGGGATCACGTTGCGCCAGAGGTAGGACGACGTGGGATTGCCGTGGAGGAAGACGACGGGCTCGCCGGTCCCGGCGTCCACGTAGGCCATCTCGGTGTCGAGCACCCGCGCTCGCCGGCGGGGATACGGATCGGCAGCGGAGATCGGCTGGCTCATCGACATGTCTCCCTCAGCTCAGCGACACGAGCTCCGCCTCCGCCTGCTCGACCCAGGACCTCATGTCCATCTGGCGGTACATCGTGGTCGCGATCGAGAGATGCTCCTGCGCGGCCGATCGCCGGCCCCCACGCCGGTGCAGGCGGCCGAGGCCACTGTGACAGCGGGCGACGAGGGGACACAGCCCGCCCGCGTCGGCCAGGAGCAGGGCCTGCCGGTAGTGCCCTGCGGCGGGCTCGACCTCGCTCGGGTCGCGACGGGAGGCGATCTCACCGAGGAGCCAGAGGGCCCAGGCTTCCAGGCCGCGCTCGCCGCGCTCCCGCGTCAGCGCCAGTGCGCGCTCGGCCTGAGTCCGCGCCTCGTCGAGCCGGTCGGCCCGCATCAGCGCTTCCCCCAGCCAGAGGACGAGGCGCGAATGATAGAGCGCCAGCCCGCTGGCTTCCTGCTCCCTTTCCCCCTGCTGCAGCGCCGCGAGGCCCTCCGGAACCTGGCCGGTCAGCACCTGCACGTAGCCCAGGAACCCCGCCGTCACCGGGGACAGGACCGGCACCGTCCAGTCACGGCAGAGAGACAGCGCGCGCTCGAGCTGTGCGCTGGCGCGGGTCAGCTCCCCCTTGAGGGTGTAGAGCAGCGCGAGTCCCCAGCACATGAGGATCAAGCTGTACGGATGACGAAGCTCGTCGGCGATCCGGAGCCCTTCCTGACCGTGCACCAGCCCCTCGGGGAACTCTCCGCGCTCGGCCAGCGACGACGCCAACAGCCACCGGGCCATGACCGAGGGGAAGCCGGCCAGGCCGAAGCGCTCACGGCTCAGCTCGCCCTCTAGGTAGTGCAGCGCCTTCCGGAGAAAGCCTTCGCCGTCCCGATAGTCGGTCGAGGCGAAGCAGGCGGCACCAGCGTAATAGTTCGCCACGGCTTGAAGCGGCGAATCCCCCAGCGCCTCGGCGATGGCTCCCGCCCGCTCCCCGAACGCTCTCGCCTCGGTCAGGTGGCCGGTGACCCAGGAGTACTGGCTCATGTAGACCGACACCCAGGCCAGCCGCCGCCGATCGTCGAGCGCGGTGGCGATGCGCTCCGCATCTCGGAGGACGGTCAGCATCGCCCCGACTTCCCCGAGCGGGAAGAGCGAGCTCCGCATCTCGAAGCGAAGGTCGATCGCCAGCTCCATCGTCTCGCGGGACTCGGGC
>DATFAJ010000189.1:0-3567 GCA_035254745.1 Candidatus Methylomirabilota bacterium
CTGCCACTCGACGATGTCGGCGCGGCCCAGACCCACCGTGGCGCGCAGGAACTGGTGCAGCCCGATGCCGTGCGGGTTGATGACCGTCGCGAGGAGCGCGGCGGCGCCGGCCGCGGCGCAGGCCGCGATCCGCCGCCAGGCAGGCCGCGGGGCGAACGCCAGGCCCGCCGTCCAGAGCAGCAGCGCGCCGCCGCCGACGATCCACCCGCCGTGGAAGTTCGCCCACCCCGCGAACAGCGGCGGCAGCAGCACCAGCGCGCGCGGGCGCTCGGCGGAGAGCCGGGCCCCGAGCGCGCGGTAGGCGCGGTAGAGGGCGGGAATGCGGCCGACCGCCTCGCTGGTGCCGACCGCGGCGTGGGCGGTCGGATCCACGACCACGTCCATCCCGGCCGCGCGCATGTGCGCGCCGCCCATGCCCACGAGCCGCACCCCCGGCTCGAGCGCGCGCAGGGCCCGGCAGAGCACGCCGCCGTGCAGGTCGCCGGAGGCCTCGCCCGCCGACAGCATGATCGGCGCGCGCGCCGCCACGGGCTCAGCCGCGGGCATCGTCGCTCACCAGCGCGATCCCCGCCTGATCCGCGAGCCGGACGACCGGGTCGCGGTCGACGAGCAGCACGCGCCCGGCCGGCACCGCGAGGGCGGTGGCCCCGCTCTCGCGCATCGCCTCGATCGTCGCGGTGCCGATGGTGGGGATGTCGAAGCGGTAGTCGTGCGAGGCGGCGATCGTCTTCACCACCACCGCGCCCGGTCCGGCGAGCCGGCCTCCGCGGCGGATGGTCTCGTCGGTTCCCTCGGCGGCCTCGACCGCCACCGTCACGCCCCGCGCGCGCACCACCGTCTGCCCGATGCCGTCCTCGGCCAGGCGGCCGGCGAGCCGGAAGCCCTCGCGGATCTCGGCCCACTCTTCCGCCGAGGGGGCGCGCGCGGTGAGGGTGCCCGCCGCGAGGAGCCACGGGGCCAGGAAGTCACGCTGGTCGAGCACCTCGATGCCCATGCCCGCGAGGGTGGCGACCACCATCTGCGCGAGGGCCGCGTCCGAGAGGCCGCCGCGGGCGAGGCCACGGCCCGCCGCGTCCGCCTCGTCGTACCGCGCGAAGGCACTCGACTTCCAGAACTTGCCGACGAAGACCGCGGCCTCGACCCGCTGCGCCGCGAGGCCGGCGAGCACCGCCTGGATGTCGGTGATGGCGGACGGGACGACGTGGTCGGCCGCCTCGTCCAGCCCCGGCGCGTCCTCGAAGGCGAAGGCCACCACGCGCCAGCCGTGGCGCCGGGCTTCGGCGGCGGCGCGGCCGGGAAGCGTCCCGGCCCCGGCCATCAGGCCGAGCGAACGCTCCACGGAAGATCCTCCGGCCAGGCGGTCTCGCCCCGGCCCTCGCGGATCATCCGCTCGATCTCCAGCGCGACGGCCAGCGATCGCAGGTCGTCCGCCTCGGGCAGCTCCACCGGCCCGCCGCCGTCGGCGGCCCGCACCGCCGAGATCAGGTGGCGGATCTCGAGCTTCAAGGGGTTGTCCTTGTGGACGAGGAGGTGCTCCACGAAGGAGGCCTGCCGGTAGCGGATGGACTCGCGGTTGAGGGTGTACTCCTGGGCGGCCCGCCGATGGATCTGGATGTCCTGGTGCGAGTAGTCGAGGAAGATGTACGCGTCGGGCTGGGTGATGGCGAGGGTGCGGATCTTCTCCTCGGTGGCCCGGCTCGCGGTGATGGTGGCCATCGTGCCCGAGTCGAACACGATCTGGACGTTGGCCACGTCGGTGACCGGCGAGTGCACCGAGGAGCCGACCGCGGTGATCTTGCGCGGCTCGCCCTCCACGAGGCCGAGCACGATGTCGATGTCGTGGATCATCAGGTCCATGACCACCGAGTCGTTCTGCACCCGCGGCACGAACGGGCCGAGGCGGCGGGACTCGATGAGGATCGGCCGCTCCACGATCTTGCGCAGCTCCTGCACCGCGCCGTTGAACCGCTCGACGTGGCCCACGTGCAGCACCCGGTTCTGCTGGCGGGCGATCCGGAACAGCTCCTTGGCCTGCTCGAGGGTCGAGGTCATCGGCTTCTCGACCAGCACGTGGGCGCCCGCCTCCAGCAGGTCGCGGGCCACCGCGAAGTGCTGCTCGGTGGGGACGGCCACGGTGGCGAAGTCGATCTGGCCGGCGAGATCGCGATGGTCGCGGAAGGCGCGCGCCCCGTAGGGGGCGGAGATCCGCTCCGCGCGCGTGAAGTCGGTGTCCACCACCCCGACCAGCTCGACGCCCCAGATCTCGGCGAGGGCCAGGATGTGGTACTGGCCCATGTGGCCGGCGCCCACCACCGCGCCCCGGATCTTGGGCTCGGTCCCGTTCGTCACGAGATCTCCCCCTCGAATGCCTCGGCGGGCGCCCGGCCGGTCCGCGCCGCGCCCGGAATCACGCCCCGCTTCGAGCCCTCGACGAACTCCACGAATCGAGCCACCAGCGGGTGGCCGCCCAGCTCCTGCTTCACGCGCTCGATGGCCGCGCCGGGAGCCATGCCGGAGCGGTAGAGCAGACGGAACGCGGCCTGCACCTGGCGCCGCGCCGCCGCGTCGATGCCCCCGCGTCGCATGCCGATCACGTTGACCGATCGGGCCACCGCGGGGATGCCGTCGGCCATCACGAAGGGCGGGACGTCCTGGGTCACCTTGGAGCAGCCCCCGACGTAGGCGTAGGTGCCGATGCGGGTGAACGGATGGATGCCGGTGAGCCCGCCGATCGTGGCCCGGTCCTCCACCGTGACGTGCCCGGTCAGCCCCGCGTAGTTGATGACGATGACGTGGTCACCGAGCACGCAGTCGTGCGCGACGTGGCTCGAGGCCATCAGGAGGCAGTGGCGGCCGACGGTGGTGTCGTGCCCCTCGTGGGTGGCGCGGTGGATGGTGACGTACTCGCGGATCACCGTGTCGTCGCCCAGGCTCACGCCGACCGGCGTGCCCTCGCGGAACTTGAGGTCCTGCGGCACGCCGCCGACGATCGCGCCGTGGCCCACCCGGCAGCGGGCGCCCACCCGCACCCGGCCCTCGAGCACCACGTGGGCGCCGATCTCCGCCCCGGCCCCGACCGTCACCTCCGGGCCGATCACAGTGTACGGCCCGACGCGCACGTCGGGCGCGAGCGTGGCGCCGCGGTCGATCACCGCGGTGGGATGGATCACGCCCGGCGCTCCTCGAGCTCGCGCACTCGCTTCTCCAGCGCCCGGACCCGCTTGATCAGCTCCGGGAGCTGGCTCTCGCCGGCCCAGATGCGCTTCTGCTCGGAAGTGGGCCGGCTGGGGATGCCGCTCCACACCTCGCCGGCCGGGACGTCGTTGGGCACGCCGGACTTGGCGGTCAGGATGGCCCCCGCCCCGATGGTCACGTGGTCAGCCACTCCCACCTGCCCGGCCAGCATGGCGCGGTTGCCGACCCGCGAGGAGCCCGCGATACCGACCTGCGAGACGAGGATCACGTCCTCGCCCACGTCGCAGTTGTGTCCGATCTGCACGAGATTGTCGATCTTGGTGCCTCGCCGCACGATCGTCTCGCCCAGGGTCGCACGGTCGATCGCGGTGT
>DATFAJ010000190.1:0-5241 GCA_035254745.1 Candidatus Methylomirabilota bacterium
AGGCGCCGGAAGGCCCCGAACACCACGCGCTCCGTCCACGGGGCGATCTTCTCGCGGTCGAGGTGCTCGCGCAGCTCGATCAGCATGCGGGGGATGTCGATGCGGACCGGGCAGACGTCCTTGCACGCCCCGCAGAGCGAGGAGGCGTGGGCCAGCTCGCGCACCGAGTGGTTGCCCTTGAGCATCGCGGTGAGCAGGATGCCGATGGGGCCCGGGTAGGTGTGACCGTAGGCGTGGCCGCCGATCTGGCGATACACCGGGCAGACGTTGAGACAGGCTCCGCAGCGCAGGCAGTAGAGCGCCTCCCGCAGGGTGGAGGCGATCTGGCGCGCGCGCCCGTTGTCGAGCAGGATCAGGTGGAACTCCTCCGGCCCCTCGAGCTCCCCCGCCCGCCGCGGCCCGCGCACGAGCGTGGTGTAGGAGGAGAGCTTCTGCCCGGTGGCGCTCCGGGCCAGGATGGCGAGAAAGACCACCAGGTCGCTCATCGACGGGATGACCTTCTCGATCCCCATCAGGGCCACGTGGATGCGCGGCAGCGAGGTCACCATGCGCCCGTTGCCCTCGTTGGTGACGAGCACCACGGTGCCGGTGTCCGCGACCGCGAAGTTGGCCCCGGTGATGCCGAGGTCGGCCTGGAGGAACTTCTCGCGCAGGGCCTTCCGGGCCACCGCGGTCAGGACTTCCGGATCGGCCGGAAATTCTCCACGTAGCTCGCGCGAGAACAGCTCGGCGACCTGCCCCTTCGTCTTGTGGATCGCGGGCGCGATGATGTGCGACGGCTTCTCGTGGGCGAGCTGGATGATGTACTCGCCCAGGTCCGTCTCCACCGGGGTGACCCCCGCGTGCTCGAGCGCCTCGTTGAGGTCGATCTCCTCGGTGGCCATCGACTTGGACTTCACCGCCATCCGCACCCCGCGATCGCGGCAGAGGCGGAGCACGATCTCGCGAGCCTCCTCCCCGGTGGCGGCCCAGTGCACGGTGCCGCCCAGCCGCTCCACGTTGTCGGCGAGGCGCTCGAGGTGGACGTCGAGGTGCTGGAGCGTGGCCTCCTTGATCGCCCGCGCCCGGTCCCGCAGCGCCTCGCCGGCCGGGAAGCCCGCGAAGGCCTCCTTGCGCAGGTCGATGAACTTGGTGGTGGCGATCGTGAGCGCCTCCTGGAGGAAGGCGTCCTGGAGGGCCGCGCCGGCCCGCGCCGGGAACGGCGTGCGCAGGAGCCCCTCGCTCACCGCGATGCCTCGCCGGCCAGCACCTGGGCCAGGTGGACCGCCTTCACCGCCGAGCCGCGGCGGGTCAGCCCGCCGCCCATCTGCATGAGGCAGCCCGCGTCGCACGCGACCAGACAGCGGGCGCCGGTCGCCTCCACGTTGGCGAGCTTCTTGTCGAGGATGGCGCTCGACACCTCGGGCAGGCGCACCGAGAACGAGCCTCCGAAGCCGCAGCACTGATCGGCACCCGGCAGCTCGACCAGCTCCACCCCGGGCACCCCGCGCAGCAGGGCGCGGGGCGCCGAGGACTCGCCCAGGCCGCGCAGGAGGTGGCAGGAGTCGTGGTAGGTCACCTTCCCCTCGAACGGCGAGTCGACGCGGCTCACCCCCAGCACCTCCACCAGGAACTGGGAGAGCTCGCGCGTGCGGCGCGCGAGGGATTCGGCGGCGGCCCGCAGCGCCGGGTCGTGCTTGAGCAGGCCCGGGTACTCGGCCTTGACCATCCAGGCGCAGGAGCCCGACGGCACCACCACGTGCTCGGCGCTCTCGAAGAGCTTCACGGTGCGGGCCGCGACCAGCGCCGCGTCGTGGTGATAGCCCGAGTTGAACAGCGGCATGCCGCAGCAGGTCTGGCCCTCGGGGAATTCGACCTCGACGCCCAGGCCTCGCAGCAGCCGCACCATCGCCACGCCCACCTCGGGGAAGAACATGTCGCCGAGGCAGGTGATCATCAGCGCGGCGCGGACCGGGGCGGCCACCGCGCTAGCTCGCGGGCCCGCGCTTGACGTGCGCGGGCGGCGGCGCGACCACCACCAGCACGAGCAGCAGCGCGGAGCCGTCGTTGACCAGGCCGTGGTCCACCCCGGCCGGGGCCACCACCGCGTCGCCGGCCTCGAGGCGCTCCTCCGCTTCGCCCACCGTGAAGCGCCCGGCTCCCTCGAGCACGTAGTAGATCTTGTCCTCGCCCTCGTGCCGGTGCGGAGACTGCGACTGCCCGGGCGCCACGCAGTAGAGGTCGAGCTGGGTGCGCGCGGTCCCGGACAGACCGATCTTGGCCATCTTGTCGACCGCGACCTTCACGTGGTCCCGTACCCGGATCTTCATCGCGCGATCTCCCGCTCCGCGAGGGCCCGCGCCAGCAGCGTCACCGGGTGCACGACCTCGACCTCGAGACCCAGCGCCCGGCAGTGCTGGCGGATCTGCATGAGGCAGCCCGGGTTCCCCGCCGCCACCACCCGCGCGCCGGTCTCCCGGATGCGCGCGGCCTTGCACCGACCGAGCTCGCCCGCCATCTCGGGCTCGAGCAGATTGTAGATCCCGGCGCTGCCGCAGCAGAGCTCGCCGTCGGGCAGGTCGACCAGGGTCAGCTCGGGGATGCGCCGCAGCAGGCTGCGGGGCTCGGCGCGCACGCGCTGGCCGTGCACCAGGTGGCAGGCGTCGTGATACGTCACGGTCTGGGGAAGCGGGCGCAGCGGCAGGTCGGCGTCCGCGAGCACCTCGGAGACGTCGCGCACCTTCAGGGCGAAGAGCCGCGCCGCGTCCTCCGGGAGCCAGTGGTCGTACTCCTTGAGCGCCGAGCCGCAGCCCGCCGCGTTCACCACCACCAGGTCGACGTCGTGGAAGGCCGGCATCAGCCGCCGCGCCATCGCCCGGAAGTCCTCCAGGCGCCCCGCGTGCAGGTGGAGCGCGCCGCAGCACTCCTGGCCCGGCGGCACCACCACCTCGTAGCCGGCCGCGGCGAGGAGCCGGACGGTGTCGGCGTTGACGTCCGGATAGAAGAAGCGCTGCGCGCACCCCAGCAGCACGCCGACCCGGCCCCGCGCGCGCCCGCCGCGCGCCGGGACGACCCTGGGCAGGGGCGCGCCCGGCGCCGGCAGCGGCGGCAGCAGCGCCTCCATCGCGCAGAGCTTGCCGAACGGGGCCAGCAGGCCGAGCCCGCGCACGAGCGCCTGCACGCCCGACCACTGGTACGCGCGCAGCGCGCCGAGCATCGGACCGAGGCGACCCGGATGCGGGAAGACCGCCAGGAGGAAGCGCAGCATGGCGGAGTCACGCTGGGGTGCCGTGACCCCGCGCCGCTCGAGCTGTCCTCGCGTGGCTTCCAGGAGCTGGCCGAACGGCACGCCGGACGGACACGCGGTCTCGCAGGCCCGGCAGCCGAGGCAGAGATCGAGGTGGCGGGCGATGGTCGGGGTGAGGCCGATGCGGTCCTCCGCGGCGGCCCGCATGAGGTAGACGCGCCCGCGAGGCGAGTCCATCTCCTCGCCGAGCACCCGGTAGGTCGGGCACTGCGGCAGGCAGATCCCGCAGTGCACGCAGGCGCGCAGCCCGTCCATGGACGGCGCGTCCTGCCCGTCGAACGCGCCCAGGCGTGCCGGAGCGCTCTGGCTCACAGGCCGCCCACGAAGCGGCCCGGGCTCAGGACGGCATCGGGATCGAACTCGCCCTTGATCCTCTTCATGATGCTCAATATTTCAGGGTGGATAGACCCCCAGACCTCACAGGAGACCTTGAGCTCGATCGGCGCCCGCTCCAGGACCAGGCTGCCCCCTTCGGCCTCGACCGCGGCTCGCAGCGGCCGCACGAGCTCCTGGCCGAGGCGCCGGGGATCCGGGCTGTCCCAGACCGCCATCTCTACCACGCCGTGTCCCGGCTGCGCGAGGACCGTCATCTCGACGCCCAGGCGCCCGGCGGCCGCCCGCCCCGCCTCCGCCCAGTCGAGCAGGCGGCGCGGCTCGGAGGCCAGGCGCAGCAGGACGGGCGCTTCGACGACCGCGCCCAGGGCCGACCACGCCGTCTCGGCGATGACCTCGACCCGGCCTGCGTGGCCTCGGGCCAGCGCTTCGAGCGCGCGGCCCTGCTGCTCGACCGCCTCGGCCACGCTCCCGATCGACAGCAGGAGCGCGACCGGATCCGCGGTCAGGCCGGCCCGACGCAGGCCGGCGGCGTCGAGCAGCGCGGCGCGGTCCGGCTGGAGCGGCGAGTCCACGAGCGCGGCCAGGAACGCGGCCGCGACCGCGTGAGAGGGCAGGCCCACCTGCCACGAGCGCGTGGCGGGCGGCATCGGGTGCAGCCGGAGGGTCGCCTCCACGAGGATCCCGAGCGTGCCGAGGGAGCCGACCAGCAGCTTCGGCACGTCGTAGCCGGTGACCGACTTCACCACCTTGGCGCCGCCCCAGGTGAGCGTGCCGTCGGCCTGGACGAAGCGCGCGCCGAGCAGCAGATCCCGGCCGGTGCCGTAGCGGAACCGGAGCGGGCCGCTGGCGTTCGTGGCGAGCACGCCCCCGACGCTGCGCGGGCCGCCGCCCGGTGGGTCGAGAGCCAGCCTCTGGCGATGCGGCGCCAGGTGCGCCTCGAGGCCGGCCAGGGTGAGGCCGGCCCCGACCGTGGCGACCATGTCCTCGGGCACGTACTCGTGCACGGTGACGAGACGCGCGAGCTCGACCACCAGGTCGAGGCGGCGTGGCGGATTGCCGAGGGCCTGGGTCGTGCCGGCACCGCGCGGCACGACCGCGAGCCGCTCCGCCGTGCAGAGGGCAAGCAGCCGGCCCACCTCCTCGCCGCTCCCGGGCCGGGCCACCACGCCGGGCACGAGGCCGTCCACCGCGTAGCGCGCCAGGCCCGCCGGATCGCGCAGCAGGTGCTCGCGGCCGACGAGATCGGCCAGCGCGTCGTGAAGGGCGGGCGTGGAGACGGCCACCGTCAGATCCAGGTGCCGGAGGGCAGCGGGCGGGCGGCGGGCCGGAAGCCCTCGCCACAGGCCGGGTGCGACGGCAGCAGCTTGCCGGGATTCATGATCGAGTCCGGATCGAAAGTGCGCCGCAGCCGCGCCATGAAGTTCAGATCGGCCTCCGCGAACTGCAGCGGCAGGCTCTGGCACTTGTCGAGGCCGACGCCGTGCTCGCCGGTGACGCTGCCACCGAGGCGCAGGCAGGCGTGCAGCAGATCCTCGTTGGCGTGCTTGGCCCGCTCGAGCTCGCCGGGGACGCGGTCGTCGTAGCAGATGAGCGGGTGCAGGTTGCCGTCGCCGGCGTGG
>DATFAJ010000191.1:0-7125 GCA_035254745.1 Candidatus Methylomirabilota bacterium
CCGTCTACGTGCCGAACTACGAGAAGGTGCCCGGGGTGATCCGCGGCCGGCGCTATCGCGCGGTGGAGGGCACGCCCACCTACCTGACCCTGTACGAGTTCGAGCACCCGACCGTCTCGGAGAGCGCGGCGTGGAACGCCCAGCGCGACGCCTCCCCGGTGAACGCGACGATGCGGGCCCACATGAAGCACGCGCCCGGATCGCCCGGGGTCTACGTCAAGACCGTCGAGCTCAAGTAGTCGATGTGGGCGCTCCGCTGGGCCGCCGCCGCCATCGTCGTGATTCTCCTGGCCCTCCAGCTCGTGCCCTACGGCCGGAGCCACACGAACCCGCCCGGTCGCGCAGAGCCGCCCTGGGACACGGCGGCGACGCGCGCCCTCGCCGTCCGTGCGTGTTACGACTGCCATAGCAACGAGACGGTCTGGCCGTGGTACTCCCACCTGGCCCCGGTCTCGTGGCTCGTCCAGCGGGACGTGGACGAGGGACGCCGGAAGCTCAACTTCTCGGAGTGGGATCGTCCCCAGAAGGAGGCCCGCGGGTCGGCCAAGGAGGTGCGGAAGGGCGCGATGCCGCCCTGGTACTACACGCCGCTCCACCGCGCTACTCGGCTCACGGCGGCGGAGACCGGAGCGCTCGTCAGCGGGCTCGAGGTCTCGCTGGGGGGTAAGGCCGAGAAGTAGTCACTCCTGCGCGGCGCCCCGGACCCCCTGCATCTTCGGGTCGAGCAGGTCGCGCAGTCCGTCGCCGAAGAGGTTCAGCCCGAGGATGCAGGCCATGATGGCGGCGCCGGGGAACAGGGTGAGCCACGGCGCCTGCTGGAGGTAGAGGCGTCCCTCCGCCATCACGTTGCCCCAGGACGGGATCTGGGGCGGCACTCCGACGCCCAGGAACGAGAGAGCCGCCTCGCCGAGGACCGCGGCCGCGAAGATGAACGTGCCCTGCACGATCACCGGCGAGAGACAGTTCGGCAGCACGTGGCGCGCCAGCACCACCAGGTCGGACACGCCGAGCGCCAGCGCGGCCTCCACGTACGGGGTCTCGCGGATCACCAGCACCGAGCCGCGGACGATGCGCGCCACCCGCGGCACGTACACGATCCCGAGGGCCAGGATCACGTTCACCACGCTCGGCCCGAGGGAGGCCATCAGGGCGATGGCCAGGATGATGCCCGGGAACGCCATGAACCCGTCCATGATCCGCATCAGCACGTTGTCCAGCGGGCGATAGTAGCCGCCGAGCAGGCCGAAGACGATGCCGCCCACGAAGGACAGCAGCACCACCGCGCCGCCCACCACCATGGAGAGCCGGGTGCCGTAGATCACGCGGCTCCACACGTCGCGCCCCACGTCGTCGGTGCCCATCCAGTGGGCCGGCGTGGGCGGAGCCAGGCGGGCCTGCACGTCGAGGCGCTGGGGCTCCCAGCGCCCGATGACCGGCGCGAGGATCGCCACGAGCACGTTGACCACCACCAGGATCGCGCCGAGCAGGGCGATCCGTCGCCGCCGCAGGAGCCGGAGCCACCGCCAGCCCGCCGCGCCGGTGCTCACTGGTAGCGGATCCGCGGATCGACCGTCAGGTAGACCAGATCGACGGCCAGATTGATCAGGGTGTAGGTGACCGCGATGACCAGCACCACCCCCTGGATCACCGGGTAGTCGCGCCGCAGCACCGCGGAGATGATGAGGCGCCCCAGCCCGGGGATGTTGAAGACGGTCTCGATGACCACCGCGCCCCCGACCAGGATCGCGAAGGTGATGCCGATCACGGTGAGGATGGGGATGATCGCGTTCTTGAGCGCGTGCTTGTAGACCACGACCCGCTCGGCCAGGCCCTTGGCGCGGCCGGCCAGGATGTACTGCTCGCGTAGCACGTCGAGCATGCTCGAGCGGGTGATGCGGGCGATGAGGGCGGACTGCACGAGCCCGAGCGAGACGCTCGGCATGAGCAGCGAGCGGGCGTTCGGCCAGAGGCCCACGTCGAGCGAGACGTAGCCCGCCACCGGCAGCCAGCGCAGCCAGACCCCGAAGACCAGGATCATCACGAGGCCGAGCAGGAAGTTGGGGATCGAGAGGCCGATCAGGGCCAGGCCCATGAACGACTGGTCCACCGCCGAGTTGTGGTAGCGGGCGGAGACGATCCCGGCCGGCACGCCGATCAGCACCGCGATCAGGGTGGCCCAGCCGGTGAGCAGCAGGGTGGGCTCGAGGCGCTCCACGATCGCCTCGGTGACCGGCCGGTGCAGGAAGATGGAGTCGCCCAGATCGCCCCGCAGGAGGCGCCCGTACCAGCGGAGAATCTGGGCGGGCAGGGACTCGTCGAGCCCCAGGTCGTGGCGGAGGCGCGCGACGTCCCCCGGCGTCGCGTCCGGCCCCGCGATGATGCTGGCCGGGTCGCCCGGGGCCAGGTGGATCAGGAGGAACGTGACGGTGGCCACGACGAGCATCACCGGGATCACCGCCAGCACCCGGCGCAGCAGGTAGGTCCGCACGCCTCCCTACTTGGCCAGCCAGGCGTTCCAGAAGTACATGCGCGGCGCGGTGCGGAAGTCCCCGCGCAGATCGCGGCGCGCGACGTCCAGGGTGAAGTAGTCGCCGAGCTTGACGCTCCCCACGTCCTCGTAGAACACGGTCTGGATGCGGTCGATGATGGCCTTCCGCTTCTTCACGTCGTT
This sequence comes from Candidatus Methylomirabilota bacterium, assembly GCA_035254745.1. GTDB lineage: Bacteria > Methylomirabilota > Methylomirabilia > Rokubacteriales > CSP1-6 > CAMLFJ01. The sequence goes on from DATFAJ010000191.1 coordinate 2,672, forward strand.
CTCACCCTGCAGCTCCGCGAGCAGGCGCTCCTTCTCCTCGTTGCACCACCAGCCGCTGAACGTGCAGCGGAGCGCCACGTGGTTCGCGGGGTCGGCGGAGAAGACGAAGCCGGTGGAGAAGACCTCCCAGAGCTCCGGCTTCTGGGTGCGGTTGTTCAGCGTGGCCCAGTCCACCACCTGGAGGTCGATCGCGATGCCCACCTCCTCGAGCTGCTGCTTGGCCACGAGCGCGTTCTTGTACATGAACTCGTACTCGCGGGTGGTGACCCAGCGGAGCGGCTGCCCGGCGTAGCCCGCCTCCTTGAGGAGGCGGCGGGCCTTGTCCTTGTCCTTCTGGTTGTAGAGCTTGGCGCTGGCCGTCGAGTGCCACGGCTGCTCGGGGAAGAACACCCCGGGGTCGAGGCGGTAGAAGTCCTTCGAGCCGAAGCCCGCCACCAGGATCGGCTCCATGTCGAGCGCGGCCTGGAAGGCCTGGCGGAGCTGCTTCTGGCCCATCAGCGGCGACTTGTGGTTCATGACCGCCACCGCCCAGCCGCGCGGCTTCACGATCCGCGACTCGAGCGCGGGTATGCCCTTGATGCGCTCGTAGGAGTCCTGCTTGACGAACATCGCGTGGTGATACTCGCCGGTCTCGACCCCGGCGAGGCGCACCGCGGTCTCGGGCACGGTCAGGAACAGGATCTCGTCGAAGTAGGCGGTGCGCTTGCCTCCGAAGCCGTTCGGCGGCTCGGAGCGGGCGCTGTAGTCCTTGAAGCGGGCCAGCTTGATGTGGCGGTCCGGCCGGTGCTCCACGAAGCGGAAGGGGCCGGTGCCGATGAACTCCTTGAGCTGGCCCTCGCCGGCGGCCTCGATGCTCTCCTTCGGGTAGATGGCGGCGTGTGGCTCGGAGAGCCCGTAGATCAGCGAGCTCGACGGCTGCTTCATGCTGATCACCACCGTGTACGGGTCCTTGGCGTCCACGCTCTCCACGTATTTCCAGAGCACGCGGCCCACCGAGGCGACCCGTCCCCAGCGCTTGAGCGAGGGCACCACGTCGGCCGAGGTCATCTCCTTGCCGTTGTGGAACTTGACGCCTTTGCGCAGCACGATGGTGTAGCGCAGGCCCTTGTCGGTGAGGGTGTAGGAGTCGGCCAGCAGGGGCACCGGGTTGAAGCCCTTGTCGTAGGTGAAGAGCGACTCGTTGACGTGCCACATGATCTCGTAGACCAGCGTGGCGGTGCTCATCGGGATGTCGAGCGTGGGCGGCTCCCCGATCGACGCAACCTTGAGCACGCCGCCCATGCGTGGTGTCTCCTGGGCGGCGGCCGGCGGGGCCGCGACGAGGCTTGCGGACAGAGCGGCGAGGGCGACCATCATCCCGAGGCGAGGCCAGCGCGCGATCCGGTTCATGGGCAGTCTCCTTGTGGGGGGCCTGGGCGACGGTCTAGAGTGTCCCCGAGTAGCATCCCCCCGCGGTGGCTGTCAAGCTGCGCGGGGAACGGGTACGGCTTGACAGCGGGCGCCTCGGCGCCTACGGTCGGCCTGCCAGGAGGCCCGCCATGTACGACTACGTGATCGTCGGCGCCGGCTCCGCCGGCTGCGTCCTCGCCAACCGCCTCTCCGCGGATCCCGCCGTCCGCGTGCTGCTGCTCGAGGCCGGCGGCCCCGACACCTCGCCCTTCATCCACACGCCCGCGATGATGGGCTTCCTGCCGGACGGGCCGCACGACTGGCGCTACCGCACGGTGCCCCAGGCGCACTGCAACCTGCGGCGCTTCCCGTGGCCGCGCGGGCGGACGCTCGGCGGGTCCAGCTCGATCAACTACATGATCTACATCCGCGGCCACGCCTCGGACTACGACCGCTGGGCGGAGGCCGGCAACAAGGGCTGGAGCTACGAGGACGTCCTGCCGGTCTTCCGGAAGTCGGAGCACAACGAGCGGCTGGAGGATCGCTACCACGGCCGCGGCGGGCCGCTCAACGTGGCCGACCACCGGTTCCGGCATCCGCTCTCCGAGATGTTCGTGGCCTCGGCGCAGGAGGTGGGCGTGCCCGCCAACGCCGACTTCAACGGGCCGGTCCAGGACGGGGCCGGCTTCTACCAGGTCACCCAGAAGGACGGGCTGCGCTGGAGCACCGCGAGCGCGTTCCTGCGGCCGGCGCTCTCGCGCCCGAACCTCACCGTGATCACCGGCGCGCTCACCTGTCGGGTCCACTTCACGGGCCGGCGCGCGACCGGCGTCGAGTACGTGCGCCACGGGCAGTCGGCGTCGGCCGACGCCGCCCGCGAGGTCGTCCTCTGCGGCGGCAGCGTCAACTCCCCGCAGCTCCTGATGCTCTCCGGCGTCGGGCCCGCGGATCACCTGCGCGCGCTCGGCGTCGACGTGGTCGCGGACCTGCCCGGGGTCGGCCGGAACCTGCAGGATCATCTCGGCACCTTCGTCCGCAACGAGATCACGGTGCCGTTCTCCCTCTACGGCGCCACGCCCGAGCAGCTCGCCCAGGTGCAGGCCGAGTACGAGGCGACGCGGCAGGGCCTCTTCACCTCGAACATCGCGGAAGCGGGCGCCTTCCTCCGGACCGGCGGCGCCGACGGGCCGCCCAACCTGCAAGGCTTCTTCCTGCCGTACTGCCTGACCGAGTCGCCGATCGAGGCGTTCCAGCCCTACTGCCACGGCATCACCTTCGCGTTCTACGTGAACCGCCCGCGGAGCCGCGGCCAGATCACCCTCGCCTCCGCCGATCCGCTCGATCAGCCGCTGATCGATCCGGCCTACCTGAGCGATCCCGCCGACCTGCCGCAGTTCGTGGCCGGCATCCAGATGGTGCGCGAGATCTTCCGCGCCCGGCCGCTCGGCGACATCCTCGGGCGGGAGCTGGGGCCGGGCGCCGAGGCGCGCACCGAGGCCGAGATCGCGACCTACGTGCGCGACCGTGCGTCCGGCACGATCTTCCACCCGGTCGGCACCTGCAAGATGGGCTCCGACGAGCTGGCGGTGGTGGATGCCTCCCTCCGCGTGCACGGGCTGGACGGGCTCCGCGTGGTCGACGCCTCGATCATGCCGACCCTGATCGGCGGTAACACCAACGCGCCGACCATCATGATCGCGGAGAAGGCGGCGGCGATGATGCTGGGCGGCTGACCGACGCGATGCAGCCGGTGACGACGGTGTCTGCCGGGCAGGCCCCGCGTCGCCTCGACGTCTTCGTGTCCACCCAGACCGCGCACCTGTCCCGGGCGGTGGTCCAGCGGTGGATCGCCGGCGGGCTGATCACGGTCAATGGCGGGCGGACCAAGCCCGCCCGGCTCATTCGCCCGGGTGACGTGATCGCCTGCCACGTCCCGGTGCGCGCGCCTCGAGCGGTCGAGCCCGAGCCACTCGCGCTGCGCGTGCTCCACGAGGACGCGCAGCTCCTGGTGATCGACAAGCCTCCCGGCCTCGTGATGCACCCCGGCCCCGGCCACTGGACGGGAACCCTGCTCAACGGCCTCGTGCACCACGTGGGTGGAGGCGAAGGGCGGCGGGCCCGCCCCGGGCTGGTGCATCGCCTCGACAAGGGCACGAGCGGGGTTCTCGTGATCGCCAAGACCGACGCGGCCCACCGCGACCTCTCGCGCCAGTTCCGCGCGCACTCCGTTCACCGCGTCTATCTCGCCCTGGTGGCCGGCGCGGTCCGACGGGGCGGGCTGATCGACCAGGGGCTCGGCCGCGACTCACGTGATCGGCGCCGCGTCTCGGCCCGCTCGGCCACCCCGCGACGGGCGGTGACGGAGTATCGCGTGACCGAGCGCCTCGGCCCCGACGCGACGCTGGTCGAGGCGCGCCCGCGCACCGGCCGCATGCATCAGATCCGGGTGCACCTGGCCTCGATCGGCCACGCGGTGCTGGGCGACGCGAGCTACGGCGCGGGGCCGGTCGATCCCACGCTGGGCCGCCCGATGCTCCACGCGGCCGTGCTCGGCTTTGCGCACCCGGCCACCGGCGAGTACGTGGAGTTCCGTGCGCCCCTGCCGGCCGACATGGAGCGCGCGGTGGCGGAGCGTCGCGCGAGCTAACCGGTGCGCATGTTTTCCTCTTGACAGCTTTCATCAGTCGCGATGCCAGGAGATTGGCGCGCTGATGGAATGCACGCCTGAGCGCCCGCCATCCGGCGCGTCGCGCGCGTTCGCGAGGCCGAGCACGGCCGATCGCGGCAGACACGCCGTTCGCGCTGCCTGGACGCTTCCAGGCCGTGCCGAGTCGGAGGTGTAGAGTTTCCCCATTAGAAAGGGGACTTCCATGCAGGCGCACCCACCGGACATGCCCACGACATTGCAACCCACGTCGCAGCGCACCGCGGAGCTGGATCGTCTGGGTGACGAGATTGCCGAGCTCTCCGCCCACCTCGATGCAGCGACCGCTCGCCTCCTTGCGCTCATCCGCGAGTTCGACGTTCGTGGAGGCTGGAACACCGGGTTTCGCTCTTGCGCCGAG
>DATFAJ010000192.1:0-2081 GCA_035254745.1 Candidatus Methylomirabilota bacterium
GGCGCCCACCGGGCTCACCTATCGCGACGGCGCGTCGATCACCTACGACCCGTCCGACTACCCGGCCGCCTTCGATCGCCTGCTCGCCACCCTCGACTACACGGGCTGGCGCGCCCGGCAGGCGGAGCGGCGCGGGGGGCCGCGGCCCATCGGCATCGGCCTCTGCGCGTACGTGGAGGGCACCGGCATCGGGCCCTTCGAGGGCGCCGACATCCGCGTGGACCCCGACGGCACCGTGTTCGTGCATCTGGGCGTCTCGGCGCAGGGCCAGGGCCACGAGACCACGCTGGCCCAGATCGCGGCCGACGAGCTCGGGGTGCCGCTCGAGTCGGTGACGGTGGTGGGCGGCGACACCAGCCTGGTGGGCTACGGCATGGGCACCATCGCGAGCCGGGTGGCTGCGGTGGGCGGGCCCGCGGTGCAGCGCTCCGCCGCGCAGGTGGCGCACAAGGCGCGGCTGGTCGGCGCCGAGCTCTTCGAGTGCGCGCCGGAGGACGTGGTGCTGGCCGAGGGGCGCGTCGGCGTCCGCGGCGTGCCGGGTCGTAGCGTGCCGCTCGGCCAGGTGGCCCGGGCCGCGGTGCGCAGCCGCGCGGTCGCTCAGGCGGGCGGCCCAGGATTGAGCGCGTGCGCCTTCTTCTACCCGGACACCGTCACCTGGGCCTTCGGCGTGCAGGGCATCGTGCTCGAGGTGGACGTCGAGGCGTGCGCGATCACGCTGCTCAAGCTGGCCGCGATGCACGACTGCGGGCGCCCGATCAACCCGGTGATCGTGGAGGGCCAGCTCCACGGGGGCATCGCCCAGGGCCTCGGCAGCGCGCTCGGCGAGGCGCTGATCTACGACGACGCGGGCCAGCTCCTCACCGGCACCCTGATGGACTACCCGATGCCGCGCGCGGAGGACATGCCGCCGCTCGACGTGGTCCACATGGACTTCCCGTCCGTCATCAACCCGCTCGGCATCAAGGGCGTGGGCGAGAGCGGGGTGATCTCGCCCGCCGCCGCGGTGGCCAACGCGGTGGAGGACGCGCTCGCCGACTACGGCGTCCTGGTGGACGCCCCGCCGCTCACCTCCGCCCGCGTCTTCGAGCTGCTGCGGGCGACCGGACGGTGGCCCGCCCCCGCAACGTCCCCGGCCCGACGGACGGGCCCGATCGACAGAGAGGAGCCGCGATGATCGAGCATCGACCGTTCGGCCGCACCGGACACCGGTCCACCGTGACTCTCTTCGGGGCGGCCGCGCTCGCCCGCGCCACCCAGGACGAGGCCGACCGCGCGCTGGAGGTGCTGCTCCGCCACGGGGTCAATCACATCGACACCGCCGCGCGCTACGGCGACTCCGAGCTGCGCATCGGGCCGTGGATGGCCCGGCACCGCAAGGACTTCTTCCTCGCCACCAAGACCGGCTCGCGCGGGGCGCGGGAGGCGCGCGAGGACCTGCATCGCTCGCTCGAGCGCCTCCGGGTCGACTCCGTCGATCTGATCCAGATGCACTCGCTCGGTCACCCCGACGACTGGGACCAGGCGATGGGACCCGGCGGCGCGCTCGAGGCGCTGGTGGAAGCCAGGCAGCAAGGGCTCGCACGCGCCATCGGCGTCACCGGGCACGGCTGGACCATCGCGGCCATGCACCGGCGCAGCCTCGCGCGCTTCGACTTCGACTCGATCCTGCTCCCCTACAACTTCTTCATGGCCCAGAACGAGCGCTACCGCCAGGCCTTCGAGGAGGTCACCGCGATCTGCCGCGAGCGCAACGTGGCGGTGCAGACCATCAAGGGGATCGCGCGCGGGCCGTGGGCCGCGGCGGACCGGAGCCACGCCACCTGGTACCAGCCGCTCGAGCGCCAGGAGGACATCGACCGGGCCGTCCACTGGGTGCTCGGCCGGCCCGGCGTCTTCCTCAACACCGCCGGCGACCTCTCCCTGCTGCCGAAGGTCCTCGACGCGGCGAGCCGCTTCACGCGCCGTCCCTCCGACGAGGAGATGACCGCGATGCACGACGCCACCCGGATGTCGTCGCTCTTCGGACTGCCCACCTGACCCCCAAAGGAGACCCCGGTCCCATGCGCAAAGCCGCCATCCTC
>DATFAJ010000193.1:0-2733 GCA_035254745.1 Candidatus Methylomirabilota bacterium
CTCGCGCCCCTCGCGGCATTGACAGCATCGGCAAGATGGGTGGAAGGGGGCCCCTCAATGGAGACGATGACGATCACCATCGAATCGGACCGCGGCACCCGGATGAAGTTCCAGGTCGAGCACGAGCCGCACTTCGATCTCCGGTCCGAGGAGGTGGACGGCCTCCACAGCACGGTCCGCACCGTGGAGAGCACGCTCGCGGAGCCGGACGAGGGGCGGCTGTGCCTCGTCCTCGCGAAGCTGACGATCGGCAGCATCCTCGAAGCGCTTCCCCGGCCCGACGACGCCGACGACGAGTGACATTGACAACCGGCCGCCGCGCACCCACACTCGCGGTGTCCGGTCAGCACTCGCCGCTCCTCTTACCTCGGGAGGCTCTCCATGCCGTACGTCCTCATCCGTCACAAGGTCGGCGACTACCAGAAGTGGAGGCGGGCGTTCGACGCGCACGGCAAGGCGAGACGGGCCGGGGGCTCGAAGGGCGGGCGACTCTTCCGCAGCGCCGCCCGTCCGAAGGACGTGTTCATCCTGTTCCGCTGGAGCGATCTCCGTCAGGCCAAGAAGTTCACGAAGTCGGCGGCCCTGCGGAAGGCGATGAAGGCGGCGGGCGTCCGCGGGAAGGCCGACGTGTTCTTCCTGCAGGAGACCGCCCGCTCGGCCACCTGAGCCGTCACGTGGCCATGGCCGGCTGCCGGGCGAGGCGCCGCACCGGCGAGAGCAGGATCACCATCGCCTGGACGAGGAACCCGGCGGCGGCCACCACGAGGGCGGTCTCGGCGCCGTAGAGTCCACCCACGAAGCCGCCGATCGCCGCGCCGAGCGGTCGCGAGCCGTAGGCCGCGATGTTGATGGCCGACACGCGGCCCAGCAGGTGCGAGGGGGTCACCGTCTGCCGCAGGGTGGTCGTGCTGATCACCCACAAGATGGGCCCGACGCCCATCAGGAAGAAGCTCAGCGCGGCGAGGCCGAACGACGGCGTCCAGATCGTCAGCACCATCACGAGCGCGGCCAGGAGCCCGGTGACCGGCCCGACCGCGATGACCACCCCGAACGGCAGCGCGCCCAGCACGCGGCCGGCCAGCAGCGCGCCCAGCACCATGCCGATGCCGTAGGTGGCGAGCGTGGCGCCCACCTGGCTCGCCGAGAGGCCCAGGTGGCGGACCGCGTAGGGCACGTAGACCGCCTGCAGGACGAAGAACGCGGTGTTGAACACGAACTGGGTGATCAGGATCGGCAGCAGCAGCGAGTGGCGCAGCATGAAGCCGGCGCCCTCGGCCAGGTCGGCGAGCGGGTGGCCGGCGGCCACGCGCGGGCGCGCCGGCTCCCGCAGGCCGCCCAGCAGGATCACCCCGCCGGTCGAGAGCGCGGCGGCCAGGCCGAACGCGGCCGAGGCGCCGGTCCAGCCCACCAGCGCGCCCGCCACCGCGGGCCCACCCACGAAGGCGGCGGTGCGCGCGAGCTCGAGGCGCGCGTTGGCCGCGGCCAGCCCCTCGGGCGGCACGAGCGCGGGCACGAGCGACGGCGCGGTGACGCTGTAGGCCACCGTCCCGCACGCACCGGCGAATCCCAGGAGCGCGAGCCACCAGAGCGTGAGGAGCCCGCTCTGCGCGAGCACCAGCGTCGCGATCAGCGAGCCCGCGCGCACCGCCTCGGCCAGGGCCATGACGCGACGGCGCGGCATGCGATCGGCGAGCAGCCCTGCGGGAATGGCCAGGATCAGGAACGGCAGCGTCTGCGCGGTCTGGAGGAAGCCCGTCTCGCCCGCTCCCGCGCCCAGCGTGAGCACGGCGACGAGCGGCGTCGCGGCCAGGCCGATCTGCTCGGCCGACTGCGCGGCCAGGTTCGACCACGCCAGGCGGGGGAATCCGGGAGCCGTCTTCACGACCTGGTATACGCGGGGGTGAAGCGAATCGGGTGGAAGGCAACCGCCCCTTACCCTCGACCACCCCTCAGCCTCAACCACCCCTCACGCTGCCCTCTCCCCTGAGGGGAGAGGGGGAGCGCGGTCATACCGTCGCGAAGAAGCGGGCGGGGGCGCCCTCGGTGCCGGCGATCTTGTAGAAGGGGGCCGCGAACTCCACGCGCCGGCGCGGCAGCGCGGCCAGGTTGGTGAGGCCCTCCATGATGACCACGCCCGCCCCCAGGATGACCCGGTGCATGGCGAAGTCCTCCGAGGTGAAGTCGGGCAGCCGCGCACAGTACTCCTCGAAGAAGTCGAAGCCGATGTTCTTGGGCCCGCGCTCCACCAGCCACTGCGCGGCCCCGGGCGGGAAGTAGGGCGACTGGGTGAAGTAGTCGGGCCAGCGGCCGTACATCTTGTCGGTCCAGCCGGTCTTGAGCAGCACGATGTCGCCGCGCCTGACGTCGCCCGCCCCACCCTTCTTCAGATCGTCGATGGTGATCTCGTGATTCGGCCCCACCCAGGAGAGGTCCACCACCAGGGCCTCGCCCATCACCTGGTCGAGGGTGATCTCGGCGGTGGTGATGCCCTGCCGGAAGACGTGGAGCGGCGAGTCGATGTGGGCCCCGGTGTGCAGGCTCTGGTTCACGCTCGACACCTGCCAGAAGCCGGGGCCGCGACGGTGGGGCGTCACCTCGAGCTTCATGTTGGTGGACGGCGGGCTGAACGTGTTCTCGTCCACCGTCACGGACAGGTCGATGAATCGGCTCATGCGGGGCTCACCGGGAGAAGTTGGCGATGGCGCGGGCCGGCCCGGTCAGCTCCACGATGTG
>DATFAJ010000194.1:0-8764 GCA_035254745.1 Candidatus Methylomirabilota bacterium
CTGATCGAAGGCCGCGGTGGTCATGAGTGCGCCGATCTTACCGCTAGAGCAGCTCGGTGAACAGGGCGTCGGACAGCAGGAAGCCCGCCTCGGTGAGCCGGACGCGGCCGGCGCGCTCGGTGAGCAGGGCACGCTCGCGCCAGGCGTCGAGCACCGCGGGCAGCCGCCCGCGCTCGAGCGCGCACCGCTCCGCGAGCCGCTCGGCCGGGATGCCGTCGCTCGTGCGGAGCCCGAGGATGAGCCGCTCCGCCAGGCCCTGGCGCGCGGTCAGCTCCTCGTGAGTGGCGAGCGGGAGGCGGCCGCTCTCGACGGACGTGCAGTAGCGCTCCACCGGCTTGACGTTGCCGTAGCGCACGTGACCGAGGAAGCCGCACGCGCCCGGTCCGAGCCCCAGGTACTCCTCCCACCTCCAGTAGCGCTGGTTGTGGCGCGAGCGGAAGCCGGGCCGCGCGTAGTTGGAGATCTCGTAGTGCTCGAAGCCCGCCTCCGCGGCCGCCCGCGCGAGCGCCCAGTACTGCGCGGTGACCGCTTCCTCGGGTGGCAGCCCGCCCACGCCCCGCGCGTGCCAGAGGCTGCCCTCGTCCAGGGTGAGCCCGTACGCGGAGACGTGATCGGGCCCCCACGCGAGGACCTCCCGCACGGTGGCGGTCCACGTCTCGAGATCGAGGCCGGGCAAGCCGTAGATCAGGTCCACGCTGAGGTTGTCCACCCCCGCCTCCCGCGCGGCCGCGAAGGCGGCGCGGGCCTGGCCGGCGGAGTGACGCCGGTCGAGGCGCGGCAGGATCGCGTCGTCCAGGCTCTGCACGCCCAGGCTGACCCGGGTGACCCCGGCCCGCCGGTAGCCCGCGAGGCGCTCCACGGTCACGTCGTCCGGGTTGCACTCGACGGTCACCTCGGCGCCCGGCTCGATCGCGAAGCGCGTCCCGACGTGGCCCAGCAGGGCCGCCATCTGGTCGACCGCGAGGAGCGACGGCGTGCCGCCACCCAGGAACAGGGTGTCGAGCCGCACGTCGCCGGCCCAGGGGGCCGCGTGGAGCAGGTCCCACTCGGCCAGGAGCGCGGCGAGGAAGCGATCCTGGGCTCCGGGGGTGTAGGGCGCGGTGTTGAACGAGCAGTACCCGCAGCGCTCGACGCAGAACGGCAGGTGGACGTAGGCGCCGAGCCGGGCGGCCCGAGGCCGGAGCGACGCTACGGCAGGTACTGACCCAGCCGACGCCAGCGCAGCCAGTGTCCGTCCCCGTTCCACGACCAGTAGATCAGGAAGGCCTTCCCCCGGATCTTGTCCCGCCGGACGAAGCCCCAGTAGCGGCTGTCCTGCGAGTTGTCGCGGTTGTCGCCCATCACGAAGTAGGACCCGTCCGGGACCTTGAGGGGCTCGCAGGCGTAGGCGTAGCCGCACGCGGTCGACGGGGGGCCGGAGAACGAGCCCGGCCGCACGTAGGGCTCCTCGATCAGGTGGCCGTTCAGGGTCACCCGGTTGTCGCGCACCTGGACGGTGTCGCCCCCCACCGCGATGATGCGCTTGATGAAGTCGCGCGTCTCGTCGTTGGGGTACTTGAACACGATGATGTCGCCGCGATGGGGATCGCGCAGGCCGGGCAGGTGGTAGTCGGTGATCGGGATCTCGGCCCCGAACAGGAACTTGTTCACCAGGATGTAGTCGCCGATCAGCAGCGTGTCCATCATGGAGCCGGACGGGATCGTGAAGGCCTGGACCGCGAACTGGCGGATGAAGAGGGCCAGCAGCACCGCGATGATGATCGCTTCGGAGTACTCGCGAAAGAGAGACTTCCGGCGGACCTTGACCGCGGGCGCCGCCGGCACCGTGTCACGCTCGGGACGGACCTGGAGCTCGTTCATGTTCCGGCTCAGCTCTTCAGGACCGACAGGAACGCCTCCTGCGGGACCTCGACTCGGCCGACCTGTTTCATGCGTTTCTTGCCTTCCTTCTGCTTCTCGAGCAGCTTGCGCTTGCGCGTGATGTCGCCGCCGTAGCACTTCGCGGTGACGTTCTTGCCCATGGCCTTGACCGTCTCGCGCGCGATCACCCGGCTGCCGATGGCGGCCTGGATCGCGACCTCGTAGAGCTGGCGCGGGATCACCGCGCGCAGCTTCTCGGTGAGGGCCTTGCCCTTCTCGTAGGCCTTCTCGCGGTGGACGATGATCGAGAGCGCGTCCACCGGATCGCCGTTCAACAGGATGTCGAGCTTGACCATGTCCGAGGGCCGGAACTCGAGGAACTCGTAGTCGAACGAGGCGTAGCCCTTGGAGATGGACTTCAGGCGGTCGTAGAAGTCCACCACGATCTCGCTCAGCGGGAAATCGAACTGGATGTGCACCCGCTTGCCCACGTACTCGAGCGACCGGTGCTCGCCCCGCTTGTCCTGGGCGAGCTTGTAGATCTCGCTCATGAACTCGGTGGGGACGAAGATCGAGCCGCGCACGTAGGGCTCCTCGATCCGCTCGATGCGGTCGGGGGCCGGCAGCTTGGAGGGATTCTCCACCTCCACGGTCTCGCCCGCGAGGGTCACCACCCTGAAGCGCACGCTGGGGGCGGTGACGATCAGGGAGAGGTTGAACTCCCGCTCCAGCCGCTCCTGCACGATCTCGAGGTGCAGCATGCCCAGGAAGCCGCAGCGGAACCCGTAGCCGAGCGCGAGTGAAGTCTCCGGTTCAAAATTGAACGCGGAGTCGTTCAGGCGCAGCTTCTCGAGCGCGTCGCGCAGGCCCTCGTAGTCGGTGTCCTCGATCGGATACAAGCCGGCGAACACCATCGGCTTGGCGTCGCGGTAGCCGGGGCAGGGCGCCGCGGTCGGATGCAGGACGTCGGTGATGGTCTCGCCCATCTTGGCGTCGGCCACCCGCTTGATCGACGCGGTCAGGTAGCCGACCTGGCCCGCCGAGAGCTCTTCGACCGGCCGCATGTCGGGCGAGAACACCCCGACCTGCTGTACTTCATAGTTCTTGCCGTTGGACATCAGGAGGACCTTCGAGCCGGCCCGTACCCGTCCGTCGATCAGCCGGAGGTAGACCACCACGCCCTGGTACGAGTCGTAGAACGAGTCGAAGACGAGGGCCTTGAGGGGGGCCTCGGGGTCGCCCTTGGGGGGCGGGATCCGCGCCACGATCGCCTCCAGGACCTCGGGCACCCCGGTCCCGTGCTTGGCCGAGATGGCCAGGGCCTCGTCGCCGTCGAGGGTCAGGATCTCGGTGATCTGGTTCCGGGTGCCCTCCACGTCGGCGGCGGGCAGGTCGATCTTGTTGATGACCGGGATGATCTCGAGGCCGGCGTCGAGCGCCAGGTAGAAGTTGGCCAGGGTCTGGGCCTCCACCCCCTGGGCCGCGTCGACGATCAGGATGGCTCCCTCGCACGCGGCGAGGGAGCGCGACACCTCGTAGGAGAAGTCCACGTGGCCGGGGGTGTCGATGAGGTTGAGGGTGTATTCCCGCCCATCCTTGGCCTTGTAGAGCAGGCGCACGGTGTGGGCCTTGATGGTGATGCCGCGCTCCTTCTCCAGGTCCATCGAGTCCAGGACCTGATCCACCGCCTTCTTGGCGTCCATGGTCCCGGTGAGCGACAGGAGCCGGTCCGCCAGGGTGGACTTGCCGTGGTCGATGTGGGCGACGATGGAGAAATTACGAATCAGCTCGATGGCCATCCGGCTAAGAATACCACGCCGTTCGGCCCCCCTGCGGCCGGCGGGCCCCTAGAGGCGGGTCCGTTCGGCGACGGTGGCGCCCGCGCCGAGGATCGCGGCGGGGCCGAGCTCCGCGCCGGCCCCGATCCGGGCCCCGGAGGCCACGATGCAGTCGCGCAACACCGCGCCGGGGCCGACCGTGACGTCGTCCCAGAGGATGGCGCCGTCGATCCGGGCCCCGGCCCCGACGACGCAGTTCGCGCCGAGGACCGCGTTCGGGCCCACCCGGGCGCCCGGCTCGAGGCGCGAGCCGGCGCCGATCACGCAGGGCGCGGTGACCGCCGCGTCGGGCGCCACGCGCACGCCCGGGGCGACGAAGCGGCGGTTGTGGCCGTCGCCCGGCGGGGTCACCGCGGTCGCGACCTTGCCGGCCAGCAGGTCGAGCTGGCCCTGGCGGTACTTGGCGGGGCTGCCGATGTCGAGCCAGTAGCTCCCGGACACCCAGCCGAAGAAGGGGATCCGATCGCGCAGGAGCCCCGGGAACGTCTCGCGCTCGATCGAGACCGCCCGGCCGGTGGGGATGGCGGTGACCACCGAGCGGTCGAGCGCGTAGACCCCGGCGTTGACGGTGTCGGTGGTCACCTGGCCCGGGTCGGGCTTCTCGACGAAGGCCCGGATCGCGCCGTCCGGACCGAGCTCGACGAGCCCGTACTGGGTCGGATCGGGCACGCGCGTCAGGTAGAGGGTCGCGCGCGAGCCGCGCTCGGCGTGGAAGCGGAGCATCGCGGAGAGGTCGAGGTCGGCCAGGATGTCACCGTTCAGCACCACCACGAGGCCCCGCACCAGATCCACCGCGTTGCGCACTCCGCCCGCGGTCCCGAGCGGGTCGGTCTCAACCGCGTAGGAGAGCCGCACCCCGTGGTCGGCCCCGTCCCCCATGGTGCGGCGCACCTCGTCGACCAGGTACGAGCACGAGAGCACCACGTCGGTGATGCCGTGGCGTCGAAGCAGCGCGAGCTGGTAGGCGAGGAACGGGATGTTCAGGAGCGGGACGATCGGCTTGGGGGTGCCGACCGTCAGCGGGCGCAGCCGCGTGCCTTGCCCGCCGGCCAGGATGACCGCGGTTATTTCGTCGGGACCCAGGGCTCCGCCTCGCCGATCAGCATCACGGGAATGCCGTCCCGGATCGGATACGCCTTCCGGCAGGCCGGGCAGATGATGCGCGTCTCCTCGAAGATCAGCTCGCCCTTGCAGGCCGGGCAGGCCAGGATCGCCCGCAGCTCCTCGTCGATCATGATGCGACCTCCTTCTGGAAGAAGCGGAACGTGCGGCCCAGGCCTTCCGCGAGCGAGACGGTGGGCTTCCACCCGAGGACCCGCCCGGCGTGGGCCGGGTGGAGGCAGCTGCGGCGCTGCTCGCCGGGCCGGGCGGGCGCGTGCTGGGCCGCGATCTTCGAGCCCGAGGCCTGCACCAGCGCGCGGTAGAGCTCGTTGACGGTGGTCTCGACCCCGGTGCAGATGTTCACCGGGCCGGTGACCTCGGGGCGCTCGAGCGCGCGGAGGTTGGCGAGAGCCACGTCCTCCACGTAGGTGTAGTCGCGGGTCTGATCGCCGTCGCCGTTGATCATCGGCGCCTGGCCGGTGAGGAGCCGGTGGCAGAAGATCGCGATGACGCCGGCCTCGCCCTGCGGGTTCTGCCGCGGCCCGTAGATGTTCGCGTAGCGCAGGGAGACGCCGCTGATCCCGAAGATGCCGCTCCAGGCGTTGACGTAGTACTCCATCGCGACCTTGGTGATCCCGTAGGGCGAGATCGGCAGGGTCGGATGCGTCTCCGGAGTCGGGATCACGTCGGTGTCGCCGTAGCCGGCGCCGCCGCTCGAGGAGTAGATGATCCGGCGCACCCCGAAGCGACGGCAGCAGTCGAGCAGGCCGAGGCCGCCCACCACGTTCACGCTCGCGTCGAAGACGGGGTCGGTGACCGAGCGCCCCACCGAGGCCTGGGCGGCGAGGTGGGCGACCACCTCGGGCCGGGCCTGCTCGAACACCTCCGCGAGCCGCGCGCTCCGGAGGTCCACCACGTGCAGCCGGGCGCCGGGGTTCACCCAGCGCGCGTCGCCGGTGGTGAGGTTGTCCACCACGCTGACCTCGTGCCCCGCCTCGACGAAGCGATCCACCACGTGGGAGCCGATGAAGCCGGCGCCGCCCGTGACCAGGATCCTCACGGCTGGGTCACCAGCTTCCGGCACCAGTCGATGGTGCGGCGCAGGCCGTCCTCCACCTCGACCGTGGGCTCCCACCCGAGCAGGCGCCGCGCCTTGGTGATGTCGGGCTGGCGCACCTTCGGGTCGTCGGTGGGCAGGGGCCGGAACACGATCTCGCTGCGGGAGCCGCTCATGCGGATGATCTGCCGGGCCAGCTCGAGCAGGGTCATCTCCCGCGGGTTCCCGATGTTGACCGGCTCGTTGACCGGCGCCTGCATGAGGGCCCAGATGCCCTCCACGAGGTCGGACACGTAGGTGAACGAGCGGGTCTGCGAGCCGTCGCCGAAGACGGTGAGGGGCTCGTTGCGCAGCGCCTGGCGCACGAAAGTGGGGATCGCGCGGCCGTCGGTCAGCCGCATCCGCGGGCCGTAGGTGTTGAAGATGCGCACGATGCGCGCGTCGAGGCCGTGCACGCGGTGGTAGGCCATGGTCATGGCCTCCGCGAAGCGCTTGGCCTCGTCGTAGACGCCGCGCGGCCCCACCGGGTTGACGTTGCCCCAGTAGTCCTCCCGCTGCGGGTGCACGAGCGGATCGCCGTAGACCTCGGAGGTCGACGCGAGGAGGAACCGGGCCCGGCGCTCCTTCGCGAGCCCGAGGGCCTTGTGGGTGCCGAGGGCGCCCACCTTCAGGGTCTGGATCGGCAGCTCCAGGTAGTCGATCGGGGACGCCGGGCTCGCGAAGTGCAGGACGTAGTCGAGCGGGCCCCCCACCACGATGTAGTTGGTCACGTCGTGCTTGACGAAGAGGAAGCGGGGGTCGCTGATGTGGGCGATGTTGTCGGTGGAGCCGGTGAGGAGGTTGTCCATGCAGACCACCTCGCAGCCCCGGGCCAGCAGGAAGTCGCACAGGTGGGAGCCGATGAAGCCGGCCCCGCCCGTCACCAGCACGCGCATCGGGTGCCCGCGCCTCAGCCGGCCAGGACCGGCTTGCGCCCGATGGAGTAGTACTCGAAGCCGAGGCGCCGCATGCGCTCGGGCTCGTAGAGGTTGCGGGCGTCGAAGATCACCGGACGACGCAGCAGCCCCCGGAGGCGGTCCAGGTTCAGGTACTTGAACTCGTTCCACTCGGTGAGCAGCGCCACCCCGTCGGCCCCCGCGGCCGCCTCGTAGGCCGACTCGCAGAAGACCACGTCCTCCGGCATGAGGGCCCGCGCGTTGTCCATCGCGACCGGGTCGTAGGCGCGGATCTGGACGCCCGCGGCGTGGAGGACCCGGACCACCTCGAGGCTCTTGGCCTCGCGCATGTCGTCGGTGTTCGGCTTGAACGCGAGCCCCAGCACCGCGATCGTCTTGTCCTCGAGCGGGCCGATCGCCTTGCGCATCATCTCGACCAGGTGGGCGGCGCGCTCCTTGTTGATCTCCACCACCGAGCGAAGCAGCTTGAAGTCGTAGCCGAGCTGCGACGCGGTGTGGATGAGCGAGTCCACGTCCTTGGGGAAGCAGGACCCGCCGTAGCCGAGGCCCGCCTGGAGGAACTGCATGCCGATGCGGGAGTCGAGGCCCATGCCCTTCATGACCTGGCTCACGTCGGCGCCGGCGGCCTCGCAGATGTTGGCGATCGCGTTGATGAACGAGATCTTGGCCGCGAGGAAGGCGTTGGAGGCGTACTTGATCACCTCGGCCGACGGCAGGTCGGTGATGATCATCGGCCGCTCGAGCGGGGCGTAGAGCTCGACCAGGGTCATGGCCACCTGCTGGTTGGGGGCACCGATCACGATGCGATCGGGGCGCAGCGTGTCCTCGATGGCCGAGCCCTCGCGCAGGAACTCGGGATTGGACACCACGTCGAAGTCCAGCGGGCGCGGCTGGTGCCGGGTGATGACCTCGCGGACGAGCTCGCCGGTTCCGACCGGGACGGTGGACTTGTTGACCACCACCTTGTAGCGCTCCATCGAGCGGCCGATCTCGGCCGCGACCGCCTCCACGTGCGAGAGGTCGGTCTCCCCCGTCTCCTTGGGTGGCGTGCCGACCGCGATGAAGATCACGTCCGCCTGGCGGACCGCCGCCGGCAGGTCGGTCGAGAAGGTGAGCCGGCCGTCGTCCTTGTTCCGGATCACCATCTCCTCGAGGCCCGGCTCGTAGATCGGCATCTGGCCGGCCCGCAAGGCTTCGATTTTCTTGATCGCGTTGTCCACGCAGATCACGTCGTTGCCGAGATCGGCGAAGACGGCGCCGGTCACGAGCCCGACGTAACCCGTTCCCACCACGCAGATGTTCATCGGTCACGCCCCTCCTGGCGGAGTTTCATGGTAGCAGACGACCCTCCCACCGTGCCAACCGGGACCACCTCAGGACAGGGTGTGGCGAATCAGGCGCTCCCCCACCATGACCAGGAACAGCAGGAGCAGGTAGAAGTTGGAGAAGAGGAAGAGCGAGAGCCATCCCCGGGGATCCTCGGGCTGCCGCGCGAACTTCTCGGCCAGCCAGATCAGGCGGCCGCCGAGCGCTCCCGCCGCCACCAGGGCCGCCGGGCCGCCGACCCCGAACGTGGGGGCGGCCAGCGACCAGGCGGTGAGCCCCAGGGCGTAGAGCAGGATCAGGCGGGCGGTGCCCTCCACGCCCACGCGCTCGGAGACCATCGGGAAGCCGCCCGCCGCGTAGTCGCCGCGGTAGCGGAGAGCGAGGGCCCAGAAGTGCGGCATCTGCCACAGGAACAGGATGCCGAAGAGGATCACCGCCCCCGCGTCGGTGAAGGAGCCGCCGCCCGCCACCCACCCGATGACCGGCGGGATCGCTCCGGGCACCGCGCCCGGCACCGCGGCGAACGGCGAGTGCGTCTTGAGCCACGGGGTGTAGACCCCATTGTAGAAGCCGCTCGCGATCAGGCCCAGCACGCCCGCGGTGGCGCCCACCCCGAGCCAGAGCAC
>DATFAJ010000195.1:0-4734 GCA_035254745.1 Candidatus Methylomirabilota bacterium
CCGCCCACCATGAACGAGAGCTGGCCCGCGTCGAGCGTGGCCGGGCTCCCCGAGACCGGCGCGTCGAGCAGCGCGCCGCCGCGCGCCGCCACGTCCCCGGCCAGGCGATGGATCACCGCGGGGCTCACCGTGCTCATCTCGATCAGGATGGCGCCGGGGCGCAGCCCGGCGACGATACCCTGGGGCCCGCGCGTCACCGCCTCGAGCGCGGCGTCGTCGGTGACCATGGTGAACACCGCCTCCGTCCGCTCGGCCACCTCCCGGGGCGAGGCGGCCAGGATCATGCCCGCGGCTACCAGGTCCGCCGCCTTGGCCGGGGTGCGGTTGTAGCCGTGGAGCGCGAAGCCGCCGTCGAGGAGGCGCCGCGCCATCCGGCCGCCCATCGCGCCCAGGCCCACGAAGCCGAGGGGGGTCGTCATTTGTTGGCGGTCTTGCGCTTCGAGCGGGCGGTCGTACGCTTACTTCTTGTAGGCTCTTCTGGTTTGCGCTCGGCTCGCCTTTGGCTGCGCCTCGCAGTGCTGCGCGCAAGGCAGGCGATCACGCTGATCTCGATCTTGCAGTTGCGGTGGGTGGCCAGGCGGGAGACCTCCACCGTGGTCGTGGTGGGGCGATGGGCGCCGAGGTACGAGGCCCACACCGCGTTGAGGTCGTCCTGCTCCGCGACGTCGGTGAGGTAGCGGGTGGCCGAGACCACGTCGCCGAGCGTGCAGCCCGCGGCGGCCAGCGTGGTCTTGAGGTTCTCCATCAGGAGCACCGCCTGCTCCCGCATGCGGGGCGGGAGGTCGAACTCCTCCTCGCGGTGCGGGTGGCTGTGGTACACCGGGGCCGCGGTGAGCCCGGAGAGGAAGAGGAGCTGGCCCCCCTGCACCAGGAGGGCGGGCGCGTAGGGCATCTCCACGTGTCGCTTGTCGGGGTGGTGGATCGCGCGCACCGCTCGGGCCATGACAGCGCATCATTGACGCGGACCCGCCCGGCGTCAAGCCACCGGGGCCGCTTCCCGGGCCCGGAACCTTGACACCCCGAGCCATGTTTGCTAAAAGAAAGGCCCATTCCAGCTCGGGCCCATCCGTTCGATCACGCCCACAGGAGGATCCTCATGGCGATGACGTCCCTCAAGCGCCTGGGCAAAGGCCTGGTCCCGGTGGCCGTCGCGGGCGTCGTGCTCGCGGCCCTGCCGGTGCCGGCCGGCGCGCAGACGCCGATCAAGATCGGCGCGTCGATGTCGGTCACCGGCACGTACGCCAAGCCGGGCAGCTACCAGAAGGAGGGCTACGACGTCTGCATCGACGAGCTGAACGCCAAGGGGGGCCTGCTCGGCCGCAAGGTCGAGCTCGTGATCTACGACGACCAGTCGCAGCCGGCCACCGCGGTGAAGCTCTACGAGAAGCTCATCACCGAGGACAAGGTCGACGCGGTGATGGGGCCCTATTCCTCGGCGGTGAGCGAGGCGGTGGCCAACGTCACCGAGAAGTACAAGAAGGTCATGGTGGCCCCGCTCGCGGCCACCACCTCGATCTTCAAGAAGGGCCGGAAGTACATCTTCATGATCATCACCCCGGCCGAGAATTACCTCGACGGCCTGATCGACATGGCGGCCAAGCGCGGGCTCAAGACGGTCGCGATCATCAACGAGGACACGCTGTTCCCCAAGGCCTCGGCCGCCGGCACCGCGGAGGCGGCCAAGAAGCACGGCATGCAGGTGGTGCTGCAGGAGGCCTACCCGAAGGGCAACACCGACTTCTCGGCGCTGCTCGTGAAGATCAAGGCCGCCAACCCCGACGTCGTCGCGGCGGGCACCTACTTCGATGACGCGGTCGCGATCACCCGCCAGATGAAGGAGCTCAACGTGAACCCCAAGATGTTCGGGCTCACGGTGGGCGGGGACATCCCCGAGTTCTACGACCTGCTGAAGCAGAACGCGGAGTACGTGTACGGCTCCACTCAGTGGGACGAGTCGCTGCCGTATCCGGGTCAGAAGGAGTTCCTCGCCGCGTACAAGAAGAAGTTCAAGCACGAGCCCTCGTATCACTCGGCGGCCGGCTACGCGGGTTGCCTGCTCTACGCGGAGGCGGTCAAGAAGGCGGGATCGCTCGATGCCGACAAGGTACGCGAGCAGCTCCTGAAGATGGAGAGCAAGACCGCGTTCGGGGACTACAAGGTCGAGGCGGACGGCTTCCAGGTCGCGCACAAGATGGTCATGCTCCAGTGGCAGGACGGCAAGCGCGTGATCGTGTGGCCGGACGACCTCTCGAACGGCAAGCCGCGGTATCCGACCCCGGAGTGGGGCAAGCGATAGGCTCGCCGCGCGCCCGCCGGGCTTCCGGCGGGCGCCGCGCTCCGGAGGGCCCGTGGGCGTCCTGATCACGCCGGCCATGGTCGGCCAGGTGGTCATCTCCGGCCTTCTGGCCGGTTCCATCTATGCGATGGTGGCCCTGGGGCTCGGCCTGATCTTCGGGGTGATGCGGGTGCTCAACGTGGCCCACGGGCCGCTCATGATGCTGGGCGCCTACACCACCTTCTGGCTCTTCCAGCGCTTCGGCCTCAACCCGTATCTCTCGATCCTGCTGTCGATGCCGCTGCTCTTCCTGGTCGGGCTCGCGCTCCAGCGCTTCCTGGTGCGCCGGGTGGTGGACGCGCCCGAGCTCTCGTCGCTCCTGCTGACCTTCGGGGTGTCGATCGCGCTGGTCAACGTGGCCCAGCTCGCGTTCACCTCCGATCTGCGCTCGGTGGAGTACCTGACCGGGTCCTTCCTGGTGGGCCCGTTCGCGCTCTCGAAGCCCCGGCTCGCCGCGTGCGCGTTCGCCATCGTGATCACGGTGGCCTCGTTCGTGTTCCTGCGCGCGACGCGGCTCGGCAAGGCGATCCGCGCGGTCTCCCAGAGCCGCGAGGTCGCCCAGGTGTGCGGGATCGACGTGCAGCGCATCCACCTGCTCGCGTTCGGCCTCGGCTCGGCCCTGGCCGCCGCGGGCGGCTCCCTGGTGGCGGTGATGGTGGCGATCCAGCCCGAGATGGGCCAGGTCTACACGTTCAAGTCGTTCCTGGTCATCGTGCTGGGCGGCGCGGGCAACTATCCCGGCGCGCTCCTGGGTGGCCTCCTGCTCGGGCTGGTCGAGCAGCTCTCGTCGCTGTTCCTCACCGCGCAGGTCAACGAGGCGGTCGCCTATGTCCTGCTGGTACTGGTGCTGCTGATCCGGCCCACCGGGCTGCTCAAGGGGCGCGTGTGAGGCGCGGGTTCCCGATCGCGCTGCTGCTGGTGGTGGTGGGCCTGGCGCTCTACCCGCTCGAGGCCACCGGCTACGGGGTGCGGGTGGGGCTCCAGCTCTTCATGTGGATCGCGCTCGCCCAGTCCTGGAACCTGATCTCGGGGCTGACCGGCTACGTCTCCTTCGGCCACGTGGTCTTCTTCGGCACCGGGGCCTACGCCTCGAGCCTGCTGGTCGTGACGGCGGGTCTGCCGTGGCCGGTGGCCTGCCTGGGCGGCGGGGCCGCGGGCGCGGTGCTGGCCCTGATCATCGGCTGGCCCTGCCTGCGGCTCAAGGGGCCGTACTTCGCGATCGCGATGCTGGGCCTCAACGAGGTGATGCGGGTGATCGTGTCGTACTACGAGGGGCTGACCGGCGGCGGCAACGGCCTCTCGCTGCCCACGCTCGACGCGAGCCGGTCCATCTACTACGCGATGGGCCTCGTGGCGGCGGCGGTGACCGCGGTGACCTACGCGATCGTCACCTCGCGCTTCGGGCTCCGGCTCATGACCATCCGCGAGGACGAGGTGGCCGCGGAGGCGATGGGCATCGACACGCTCCGCTACAAGCTCTACGCGTTCACGCTCTCCGCGATCGGGCCGGGCATCGTGGGCGGGCTCTCCGCGCGCGACCAGGGCTACATCGAGCCGATCTCGGTCTTCCCCCTGATCATGACCATCACCATGATCGTGATGGCGCTCTTCGGGGGGAAGGGGACGATCTGGGGGCCGGTGCTCGGGGCGGTGGTGCTGTTCGTGTTCCAGGAGGCGGTGTGGGCCCGCTTCGTCTACCTCCACCAGCTCCTCTTCGGGGCGATCATCGTCGCGGTGGTGCTGCTGATGCCGCGCGGGATCCTGGGCGTGCTCCAGCAGAAGTACAACCTCCCCCGGACGATCTAGCCGGCCGTGGCCCCGATCCTCGAGGTCCGCTCCGCGGTCAAGCGCTTCGGCGGCGTCGCCGCGGTCAATCGCGTATCGCTCACGCTCGAGCCGGGGCGCATCTACGGGCTCATCGGCCCCAACGGCTCGGGCAAGACCACGCTCTTCAACTGCATCACCGGGGTCGATCACGTCGACGAGGGTGAGATCCTCCTGAAGGGCCGCCGGGTCGATCGCCTGAAGCCGCACCAGATCTTCCACCTCGGGGTGGGACGCACCTTCCAGGTGATCCGGGTCTTTCCCGAGCTGACCGCGATCGAGAACCTGCTGGTGGTGACGACCTCCGGCTACGCGGAGGCGCGCCGGCGCGCCGAGGAGCTCCTCGCGCTGGTCAAGCTCGAGCGGCTCGCCGACGAGTTCGCGGGCAACCTCTCCTACGGGCAGCAGAAGCTCGTGGAGTTCATCCGGGTGCTCATGACCGATCCGGAGCTGATCCTGCTCGACGAGCCGGCCGCGGGCGTCAACCGGACCCTGCTCAACGAGCTGCTCGACGCGGTCCGCCGCCTGCGCGACCAGGGCAAGACCGTGCTGCTGGTCGAGCACGACATGAAGGT
>DATFAJ010000196.1:0-10324 GCA_035254745.1 Candidatus Methylomirabilota bacterium
GCCCCGCTCGCGCCCTGACATGACCCTGCTCGCGCTCTTCGGCGGCCTGGCCCTGCTGCTCTACGGCATGCAGCTCATCGGCGAGGGCCTGCAGCGCGCGGCGGGCGGCCACCTGCGCCACCTGCTCACGAGCGTGACCCGTACCCGCCTCGCCGCGGTGGCCTCCGGCGCGCTGGTGACCGCGATCATTCAGTCCTCGTCGGCCACCACCCTCATGCTGATCGGGTTCGTCTCGGCCGGCCTCCTCACGTTCCCCCAGTCGCTGGGCGTGATCCTGGGCGCCGACATCGGCACCACCGTCACCGTGCAGCTCCTCGCGTTCCGGATCCAGGAGCTGTCGCTGCTGCTGGTGGGCGTGGGCTTCGCGACCGTCTTCTTCTCGCGGCGGGGGCTGGTCAAGAGCCTGGGGCAGGTGGTGCTGGGCTTCGGCTTCATCTTCCTCGGCATGAAGGTGATGAACGACGGGCTCGCCCCGCTCGCCGACAACGAGCTCACCCGCCAGGTGCTGGTGGCGCTGGCCGCCAACCAGTTCCTCGCCCTTCTGGTGGGCGCGGTGCTGAGCGCGGGCATGGCCTCCTCGGCCGCCACCATCGGGCTCACCCTGTCGCTCGGGCAGCAGGGGCTCCTGCCCCTGGCCGCCGCCATCCCGGTGGTGCTCGGGGCCAACATCGGCACCTGCGCCACCGCGCTGGCCGCGAGCATGCGCTCGTCCTCGGACGCCCGGCGGGTGGCGCTGGCCCACATCGGGTTCAAGGTCCTGGGAGTGGCGCTGGTGTTCCCCTTCGTGGGCGCGCTCGCCCACCTGGTCTCGCTGACCTCCTCGGACCCGGCCCGGCAGATCGCCAACACCCACACCTTCTTCAACGTGGCCATCAGCGCGCTCTTCCTGCCCTTCGCCCCGTGGGCGGCCCGGGTGATCACCGCGCTGGTGCCGGAGGAGGAGCGGGGGGACAATCCCTACCGGACGCGCTACCTCGACGATCGGTTCCTGGAGCAGCCGGCGCTCGCCATCGGGCAGGCCACCCGCGAGGCGCTGCGCATGGGTGACGTGTCCCAGGCCATGCTGCGGGACGCGATGGTGGTGCTCCGCACCGACAACCAGGAGCTGCTGGAGGACGTGGAGCGCCGCGACGATCAGCTCGACTACCTGGAGCGCGAGATCAAGATCTTCCTCTCGCGGCTCGGGCACGAGACGATGAGCCCGGACCTGGCCCAGAAGGAGATCGCGCTGATCTCCTTCATCGGCAACCTCGAGAACATCGGCGACATCATCGACAAGAACCTCATGGAGCTCGCGCGCAAGAAGCTCTACCAGGGCCGCCGCTTCTCGGAGGCGGGGGAGGCCGAGCTGATCGAGTTCCACAGCATGGTCTCGAAGAACCTCGAGCGGGCCATCGCCGGCTTCGCGGCCAACGATCGGAGCCTCGCCCAGGAGGTGCTCGACCAGCGGCCGGTGGTGCGGCAGCGCGAGCGGGAGCTGCGCGACTCGCACCTGGCCCGGCTGCGGCGGGGGCTCGCGGAGTCGCTCGAGACGTCGGAGATCCACCTGGACGTGCTCACCAACCTCAAGCGGATCTCCTCCCACATCACCGCGCTGGTGTACCCGATCCTGGAGGAGGAGACGTAGGTGGCGAGCCGGCTCCGCATCCTGCTGATGGCCTCGGAGGTCGCGCCCTTCGCCAAGACCGGCGGGCTCGCGGACGTGGCGGGCGCGCTGCCGCGCGCGCTGGCCGCCCTCGGCCACGACGTGCGCGTCATGATGCCCAAGTACCGCGGGGCCGAAGCGCACGCGACCGATTCGCGCATCGTCGTGCCGACCATCCGGGTGCCGCTCGGCGATCGGTCCGCGGAGGGGGCGCTGATCGAGGCCCACGGCCCCTCGGGCGTGCCGGTGTACCTGCTCGAGCACGAGCACTACTACAACCGCGACAGCCTCTACGGCACCGCCGACGGCGACTACTGGGACAACTGCGAGCGGTTCGTCTTCTTCTGCCGCGCCGGGCTCGAGGGCCTCGCGCAGCTCGACGCCGCGCGGCCGGGCGTGCGCTGGCAGCCCCAGGTCATCCACGCGAACGACTGGCAGACCGGGCTGGTGCCGGTCTACCTCCGCACGCTCTACCGCGACCATCCGCTCCTGGGCGGCCTCGCCTCCGTCTTCACCATCCACAACCTGGCCTACCAGGGCGTGTTCTGGCACTACGACATGCCGATGACCGGCCTCGGCTGGGACCTCTTCACCCCCGCCGGCATCGAGTTCTACGGCAAGCTCAACTTCCTGAAGGGCGCGCTGATCTTCTCCGACCTGCTCACCACGGTGAGCCGCACCTACGCGCGCGAGATCCGCACCAGCGCTTTCGGCAACGGGCTCGAGGGCGTGCTGGAGGAGCGGAGCGGAGACCTGCACGGGGTGGTCAACGGCATCGACTACGAGGTCTGGAACCCCCAGAAGGATCCGGCCATCGCCCATCCCTACTCCGCGGAGGACCCGGAGCCGAAGGCGATCTGCCGCGAGATGCTGCGGCGGGAGTGGGCCCTCGAGGACGCGGGCGGCCCGATCATCGGGGTGGTGGCGCGGCTCGCCGAGCAGAAGGGCATGGACCTGGTGCTGGAGGCGCTGCCCGGCATCCTCGCCGAGGGCGGCCAGCTGGTCGTGCTGGGCTCGGGCGACGCGCGCCTCGAGGAGGCCTTCCGCGCCGCCGCGGCCGCGCACCCCGGCCAGGTCGCGGTGCGCATCGGCTACGACGACGATCTCGCGCGCCGCATCTACGCCGGCACCGACGCGTTCCTGATGCCCTCGCGCTACGAGCCGTGCGGCCTGGGCCAGCTCATCGCGCTGCGCTACGGCGGCGCCCCGGTGGTGCGACGCACCGGCGGGCTGGCCGACACCGTCGCCGAGTTCGATCCGGCGCGGCGCACCGGCACCGGCTTCGTCTTCGATCCGTTCACCCCCGACGCGCTGCTCGCGGCGGTGCGACGGGCCGCCTCCACGTTCCGGCAGCCGACCGTCTGGAAGGCGCTGGTCAAGAACGCGATGGCCGAGGATTTCTCCTGGGACGCCTCGGCGCGGGAATACGCCACCCTCTACCGCAAGGCGCTCAAGGCGCGGAGCGGTCGCTAGCCACGGAGGCCGGCATGAAGAAGATCGAGGCGGTGATCAAGCCGTTCAAGCTGGACGACGTGAAGGAAGCGCTGAACGAGCTCGGCGTGGTCGGGATGACGGTCACCGAGGTGCGTGGCTTCGGCCGCCAGAAGGGGCACACCGAGCTCTACCGCGGCTCCGAGTACACGATCGACTTCCTGCCCAAGGTGAAGGTCGAGGTGGTGGTGCCGGACAACCTGGTGGACAAGGTGGTCTCGGTGATCTGCCAGGCGGCCAAGACCGGCTCCATCGGCGACGGCAAGGTCTTCGTCCTCTCGATGGGCGAGGCGATCCGCATCCGAACCGGAGAGAAGGGCGAAGCCGCGATCTAGCGTGAGGGCGGGCGGCCGTCCGGCGCGGTCAACCGTTCAAATCTGCATCTGCACGGCTCTTCATCTGCGGGGGCCCAGAAATGGCCCCCGCACTCCCCCAACCGCGGACAACCCGTGACCCCAACCGCGGACAACGCGTGACTCCCAGCGGCGAACGATCCGTGATCGACTTGCTCGCGGCGGCGTCGGGCGATCGGCGCGCGCTGCGCGAGCTCAAGCGCATCGGCTTCGCCGATCCCGCGGCGGCGTTGCGCAACCTGCACGCGCTGACCCCGACGCCGCGCGAGGCGCAGATGCTGGCTCCCGCGCTGCCCCGGCTGCTCGCCGAGCTGGCCGCCGCGCCCGACCCCGACATGGCGCTCAACAACCTGGAGCGCCTGGCCTCCCAGGGCGAGCGCGCTGCGTTCCTCCGGCTCGTGACCGCCCATCCGGGCGCCATCCCGCTGCTGGCCCGTCTCGGCGGGACGAGCCAGTTCCTGGCCGACACCCTGAGGCGCTACCCCACGCTGCTGCCCTGGCTGCTCGAGGCGCGAACCATGCGACAGTGGCTCGCCGATGAATTGGCCGCGGACCTGGCCGCGAGCCTCGTCGCCTTCGACCGGCCGGAGGCGCGACTCAATGCGCTGCGGCGCTTCAAGTACCGCCAGCTCCTGCGCATCGGGTGCCGCGACATCCTGGGCGACGCCGATCTCACCGTCACCACCGAGGAGCTCTCCTACCTCGCGGACGCCTGCCTCGCCGCCGCCTGGGAGTGGACGCGCGAGCGGCTCGTGCGACTTTACGGAGAGCCGATCGGCGCCGACGGCGCGCCCACCGGGCTCGCGGTCATCGGCATGGGCAAGCTGGGCGGGCTCGAGCTCAACTATTCCTCCGACATCGATCCGATCTTCGTCTACGGCGAGGACGGCGAGACCGCGGGTGGGGAATCGGGCCGCATCGCCAACGGGGAGTTCTTCGCCCAGGCGGTGCGCGGCATCCTGGAGACGCTCGAGACGGTCACCGAGGAGGGGCACGTCTTCCGGGTGGACCTGCGCCTGCGTCCGGAGGGTCGCTCGGGGGCGCTGATCCTCTCGGTCGACGGCTACCGCCGGTACTTCGCCGATCGCGCCGAGCTGTGGGAGCGCCAGGCCCTGATCAAGGCGCGCGCGTGCGCGGGCGATCCCGCGGTGGCGGCCCGGTTCTTCGAGGCGGTGCGCCAGTTCGTCTACCGGCCCGGGCTCGACCCGGCCATCGTGGGCCACGTGCGCGGGATGAAGGCCCAGATCGACGGCTCGCTGCGCGGCAAGGACGCCTCCCGCCGCAACGTCAAGCTCGGGCGCGGGGGCATCCGCGAGGTCGAGTTCCTGGTGCAGGCGCTCCAGCTCCTCTACGGCGGCGACGATCCCTGGCTGCGGGAGCGGAACAGCCTGCGCGCCATCTTCCGTCTCACCGAGCGGGGCTACCTGCCTCC
The DNA here is from genome assembly GCA_035254745.1 of Candidatus Methylomirabilota bacterium. Lineage (GTDB taxonomy): Bacteria > Methylomirabilota > Methylomirabilia > Rokubacteriales > CSP1-6 > CAMLFJ01. The sequence continues at coordinate 4,922 of DATFAJ010000196.1, forward strand.
CGCGCTCGGGCGCGAGCTGGGCCTCGCGCTGGTCCATCTTCGGACCGTCGAGCACCGCCTCCAGATCGTGCACGAGTTCCAGACGCACACCCTGCCGGAGGAGCCGATGGCCCTGGGCCTCCTGGCCCGCCGCATGGGCGTGAGCCTGCCCCCCGCGGCGGCGGCCCGCCGCTTCCTCGCCCGGCACCGGCGCGTCACCGCCCTGGTGCACCGGGCCTTCCGCGAGTTCTTCGCCGCGCCGCCCGCGGCGGCCGCGGTGCCGGTGCGCATCCCGAGCTACACCGCGCTCAAGGCCACCGGCTTCACGGATCCGGACCGCGCACGCCAGAATCTCCGCCGCGTCCTGGAGGGGCGCCCGCTCGTCCCGTATCCGGCGGCGGCCGGCCGCGCGATCGCCCGGCTCTTCCCGGTCCTGCTCGACGCGCTCTGGCAGAGCCCGGATCCCGACGAGGCGCTCGCCCAGCTCGAGCGCTTCGTCTCGGCGGCGGGCCCGCGCACCGCGTACCTGGATCTGCTCGCCGACCGGCCCGAGCTGCTCACCAACCTGGTGAGGCTGTGCGCGCGCGGGGAGCTGCTCACCGAGCTCCTGGTGAGCCAGCCCGAGCTGCTCAACGGGCTCGCGAGCCCGGAGACCTTCGCGGCCCACAAGGGCAAGCACCAGCTCCGGGCCGAGCTGGCTCCCGCGCTCGCGCCGCGGCTCACGCCCGGCGAGCGGCGCGACCGCCTGCGGCGACTGAAGCAGGCCCAGGAGCTCGGCATCATCTGGCGCATGCTGCTCGGCGTGACCGACGCCGAGCGCTTCTCGCTCGAGATGACCGCGCTGGGCGAGGCCGCGCTCGCGGTGGCGTGGACGCTGGCTCTCGACGAGACCGCGGGCCATCACGGGATGACCCCTGGATGGGGAGTGCCGCGCGACGCGCGGGGGCGCCTGGTGCCCGCCGCGATCATCGGCCTGGGCAAGTTCGGCGGGCGCGAGCTCACCACCGGCTCCGACCTGGATCTCTTCGTGGTCTACGGCGGCGACGGCACGACCGACGGGCCGGAGCCGGTCGAGGCTCACGTCTTCTACGACCGCGCGGTGGAGGCCCTGAGCGGACTGCTCGGCGACATCACCGCCGCCGGCGTGGCCTTCGCGGTGGACCTGCGCCTGCGCCCGGGCTCGAAGGGCAGCGGCTTCGCCTCGCCCGTCGACGTGATCGAGCGCTACTACCGCGAGTGGGCCGACCCGTGGGAGCGCCAGACGCTCACGCGCGCCCGCCTGGTGGGCGGCGATCCGCGGCTCGGCGGCCTCGTGCGACGCCGCATTCGCGGCCTGCTCTACGGGCCGGAGGCCCTGCCCCCCGACCTGAAGGAGATGCGCGCGCTGCGCGCGCGGATGGAGCGCGAGCTCGGCAAGGAGACGCCGGGGCGCCTGCACGTGAAGTTCGGCCGGGGTGGGCTGGTGGACGTGGAGTTCATCACCCAGGCCCTGCAGATGCAGCACGGGACCCGCCACCCCGCGGTCCGTCGGGCCAACACCCTGGCCGCCATCCGCGGCATCGCGGCGGCCGGGCTCCTGCCGTCGGACGACTGCGACACGCTGGCCGAGCAGTATCGCTTCCTGCGGCGCGTCTCGCTCGGTCTGCGACTCTTCGGCACCCGGCCGTCCGACACCCTCGAGGTGGCGGGCCCGAACCCGGCGCGGCTCGCCAAGACGCTCGACTACCCCTCGCGCAAGGACTTCCTCGACGACTACCGCCGTCGGGTCGCGTGGGTCCGGGCGCTCTACGACCGCGTCGTGCCGCGGTGAGGGGCGGCCGCGCCGCCCGGCTCAGGCCTTCGCGTCGCGCCCAGGATCCCGGACAATGCGAGCGCCGAGCGCGCGCAGGCGCTCGTCGATGCGCTCGTAGCCGCGATCCACCTGGTGCGCGTTCATGATGACCGACGTGCCCCGGGCGCAGAGCGCGGCGCCGATGAGGGCCATGCCGGCGCGGATGTCGGGGGAGACGATCGGGGCGCCGCGCAGCTCGGAGGGGCCGACCACCACCGCGCGGTGGGGATCGCACAGGACGATCCGCGCGCCCATCGCGATCAGGCTGTCCACGAAGAAGAGCCGGCTCTCGAAGAGCTTCTCGTGGATCAGGATGGTGCCGCGGCTCTGGGTGGCCAGCACCAGCGCGAGCGAGGTCAGGTCGGCCGGGAAGCCGGGCCACGGCGCGTCGTCCACCTTGGGGATGGCGCCGTCGGCGTCGGCGGCTACCCGGAGCTCCTGCGGCCCGGGCACCACCAGCGTCGTTCCCTCGAGGGCGGTCTCCACGCCGAGCCGGCGGTAGGCGAGCCGGATCATCCGCAGGTCGTCGGGCACCACGTCGCGGATGCGGAGCTCGCCCCCGGTCATGGCGGCCAGCGCCACGAAGGAGCCGATCTCGATGTGATCGGGGCCGAGCCGGTGCCGGCCGGGGTGCAGCTCGCGCACGCCCTCGATGCGCAGCTGGTTGGTGCCGATGCCGCCGATGCGCGCGCCGAGCGCGTTGAGGAAGCGGCACAGGCCCTGGACGTGAGGCTCGCTGGCCGCGTTCAGGATGACGGTCGTGCCCTCCGCGAGCACCGCGGCCATCACCGTGTTCTCGGTGGCGGTCACGCTCATCTCGTCGAGGAAGACCTCGGCGCCCCGGAAGCGGCCGTCGAGCGTGAGGCGCAGCGCGGGCCCCGCCTCGACCCGGGCGCCGAGCTCGCCGAGCGCGAGCAGGTGGGTGTCGACGCGGCGCCGCCCGATCCGATCGCCGCCCGGCGTGGGCAGCGCGGCCCGGCCCGTCCGCGCGAGGAGGCCGGGCGCCAGCAGCACCGAGCCGCGGAGCTGCGACATGACGGCCGGATCGGGATCCCGCGTCTCGAGGCGGCTCGCGTCGAGCCGCACCGTACTCCCATCCTCGACGGCGACCTGCACGCCCAGGTGGCGGAGCCCTTCCAGCAGCGCGGTCACGTCCCGGATGCGCGGGACGTTGTCGACGACCACCTCGCCCCGCGCGAGCAGGCAGGCCGCGAGCACGGGAAGGGCCTCGTTCTTGTTGCCGGCCGGCGTGACCGTCCCGCGCAGGGGATGGCCGCCCTCCACCAGGAACCGGTCTCCGGTCACGCCCGCGTCCTCACCGCGGACCATCATAACCGACCCGATTTTTTCGGGGGACGGGCCCGGGCGGCGTCGCCGCGGCCGGTGTATCATCTGCCCGCATGAGCGAGCGCTTCTTCATCCTCGACGGCCCCGGCTTCCTCTTCCGCGCCTACCACGCGATCCCGTTCCTCTCCACCTCGCGGGGCGTGCCGAGCCACGCGGTCTTCGGCATGTCGACCATGCTCTGGAAGCTCCTGCGCGAGGACACGCCGGACTACTTCGCGGTGGCCTGGGATCCGCCGGGGCCCACCTTCCGGGAGGAGAAGTTCGCGGCCTACAAGGAGACGCGCGCGCCGACGCCCGACGATCTCCGGATCCAGATCCCGTACGTCAAGACGCTCTTCGAGGCCCTGCACCTGCCGGTGCTCGAGGTGCCGGGCTTCGAGGCCGACGACGTGCTGGGCACCGTGGTGGAGCGCACCCGCGACCTGCCGATCGAGCTGGTGCTGGTCACCTCCGACAAGGACATGCTCCAGCTCGTGAGCCCGCGCGTGCGCGTGTTCTCGACCACCGGGCGCGGCGGGGACCGGGTGATCTTCGACGAGGCGGCGGTGAAGGCCAAGTGGGGCGTCGAGCCCGCGCAGATTCCCGACATCCTGGCCCTCATGGGCGACTCCATTGACAACATCCCGGGGGTGCCCGGGGTGGGGGAGAAGACCGCGGCCAAGCTGATCGGGCAGTTCGGGAGCGTGGAGCGCCTCTACGAGAACCTCTCGCTGGTACCGGGCAAGCTGCGCGAGACCCTGGCCGTCAACCGCAAGCAGGCGCTGCTCTCGCGCGAGCTGGCCACCGTCAGCACGCGGGTGCCGATCGCGGTGGAGCTCGAGGCCTTCCGCCGCCGCGAGCCCGACTGGGACCGGCTGCGCGCGCTCTGGACCGAGCTCGAGTTCCACAGCCTGCTGCGGCAGGTGCCGGCCCAGCCGGTGGCGGAGGTGGCGGGCGGCGACGTGGCCACGCTCGCCGACGGGGCCGCGCTCGGGCAGTACCTGGCGCAGGTCCCGGCCGGCGAGCCGATCGCGGTCGAGAGCGTCGGCGACGGTGGACCCCCCGACCCGGCCATCACCGCGGTGGGGCTCTACCACCCCTCGGCGGGGAGCGCGCTGTTCGTGTGCGCGGGGCCGGACGTGACCGGGTCCGCGGACGAGCGGGGCCGGGTGCTGGTCACCGCGCTGGGCGGCCGGACCCTCGTCGGGCACGACGTGAAGGCGCTCGCCGAGTGGTGGCTGGCCCGCGGCGGCGCGGCGCCGCCCGTCGAGGACACCGCGGTCGTCTCGTACCTGCTCAACCCCGCGCGCACGAACTACAAGCTCGAGGAGGTGTGTGCGGAGCTGCTCGGCGAGGGCCCCGGCATCGCGCGGCCGGGCACGCGCGGCAAGTGGATCTGGGACCTGTGGGCGATGGCGCCGCGCGCGCTCGGAGAGGTCGGGCTCAAGGGCCTCTACGAGGACGTCGAGCGGCCGCTGATCGGCGTGCTCGCCGAGATGGAGCGGCACGGCATCCGGGTCGACCAGGCCCGGCTCGGCGAGTTCTCCCGCGAGCTCGAGGTGCACCTCGAGCGGACCACGAAGGAGATCTTCGGGCTCGCGGGCGAGGAGTTCAACATCGGCTCGCCGAAGCAGCTCGCCTACATCCTGTTCGAGAAGCTCAAGCTGCCGGTCGTGAAGCGGACCAAGACCGGCTACTCGACCGACGCCGACGTGCTCGAGCAGCTCGCCCTCGGCCACGAGCTGCCCGCGCGCATCATCGAGCACCGCACGCTGGCCAAGCTCAAGTCGACCTACGCCGACGCGCTGCCCACGCTGGTGAATCCGGCCACCGGGCGGATCCACACCTCGTTCAACCAGCTGGTGGCCGCGACCGGGAGGCTCAGCAGTTCGGCGCCGAACTTGCAGAACATACCCGTCCGCACCGAGCTCGGCCGGCGCATCCGCGCCGCCTTCGTGCCCGAGGCGGGCCGGCGCTTCCTCGCCGCGGACTACTCCCAGATCGAGCTGCGCATCCTGGCCCACGTCTCCGGGGAGGAGAGCCTGATCGAGGCCTTCCGTCGCGGGGAGGACATCCACGCCCGCACCGCCTCCGAGGTGTTCGGCGTCCCGCTCGACGCGGTCACTCCCGAGCAGCGCGACATCGCCAAGACCACGAACTTCTCGGTGATCTACGGGGTCACCGCCTTCGGCCTCTCGCGCGGCCTCGACATCAGCCCCAAGCAGGCCCAGGAGTTCCTCGACCGGTTCTTCGCCCGGCATCCGAAG
>DATFAJ010000197.1:0-3549 GCA_035254745.1 Candidatus Methylomirabilota bacterium
CACGGAGCGATGCCGCATCTCTCGATCGATCCCATCACCGCGGCGGCCAACATCCTGCTCGGCATGCAGAGCCTGGTGTCGCGCGAGATCCCGGCCCAGGAGACCGCGGTGCTGACGGTGGGGCAGATCGTGGCGGGCACCAAGGGCAACATCCTGCCGGACCGGGCGATCATGCGCGGGACCATCCGCGCGTTCGACGGAGGCGTGCGCGACCACCTGGTCACGCGGCTCGGCGCGTTCGTGTCGCACGTCGCGCAGGCCTACCGGGCCGAGGCGGAGATGCGGCTCGACGGTGGCTCGTGCCCCGCGGTGGTCAACCCCGCGCGGGAGAGTGCGTTCGTGCGGGAGTGCGCGAGCCGCGAGCTGGGGGAGCAGGCGGTGACCGACGGGCGCGTGGTCATGGCGAGCGACGACATGAGCCTCTTCCTGCGCGAGCGGCCGGGCTGCTACTTCCGGGTCGGCATCGGACCGGACGCCGGCGCGGCCCGCCCGCACCACGCGCCGGAGTTCGAGATGAACGAGGCGGGGCTGCCGGTGGGCCTGCAGGTGGGGCTGGCCGTGATGCGCTCCGCGCTCGGGCGCTGACCCCGGGCCCGCGATGGGGCGGCTCGACGGCAGGGTGGCGGCGGTGACCGGCGCCGCGTCCGGGATCGGCGAGGCCACCGCGCGCCGCTTCGCGGCCGAGGGCGCGGCGGTCGCGCTCGGCGACATCGACCCCGAGCGGGGGCGGCAGGTGGCGGCGGAGATCCGGGCCGCGGGCGGCCGCGCCCTGTTCGTCGAGACCCACGCCGGCCGCGAGGCCGACGCGGTGCGCTTCATCCGGACCGCGCGGGAGGAGCTCGGGCGGCTCGACGTGCTGGTGAACAACGCGGGCATGCGCCTCTACCAGACGGTGGTGGATGCGAGCGAGGAGAGCTGGGACGCGATCCTCGCGGTCAACGTCAAGGGCTACGCGTTCTGCGCGAAGGCGGCCATCCCCCTGATGCGGCAGGGGGGCGGCGGCAGCATCGTGAACGTGGCGTCGATCCGCTCGATCGTGGCGGGTGGCAACATGGTGCAGTACGACACCACCAAGGCCGCGGTGGCCGGCCTCACCCGCGCGATGGCACAGGACCACGCGGCCGACGGTATCCGGGTCAACGCGGTCTGCCCGGGGCCGATCTTCACCCGCTTCCACGAGCGGCGGGCCGAGGCCGCCGGGCGGACTCACGACGACTTCCGCGCCGAGTTCGGCCGCGGCACCATGCTGGGGCGGGCCGGCACACCCGGCGAGGTCGCGGCCTGCATCCTCTTCCTCGCCTCCGACGACGCCTCCTACGTCACCGGCGCCTCGCTCTACGTCGACGGCGGGCACACCGCGCGCTGACTATCGCCCGCGGCCCAGCAGGTCTCGCAGGCCGCGCACGATCACCCACCCCAGGAACAGATCCATCATCACCGCCACGAGGCCAAAGGCGGCACGGCCCGACCACTCGCTCTGAGGCCCGGAGATCGACACGAACGGGATCGAGATGCTCCCGCCGAAGTGGCGAGGGCCGGGGCCGAACGCGACCCAGTTGAAGATGGCCGCCATCGAACCCACCATCCCGCCGCCCAGCAGGAAGGTCCGCCAGGTGGTGCGTGCGGCCTCCTCGGGCGTCTGGGCCGGCGGGGTGGTGAGCAGGAGGATCCCGACCAGGAAGAACGCGAGGCCGGCCGCTCCCACCACCCAGTGCGGGGCCTGGAACTTCGACTCGGCCGCAGGGATGATGCGCAGGGCCACGAGCAGGATGACGAGCCCGACCACGCCGAAGAGCGCGCCGAGCCACGTCATCGCCCGGGGCGAGAGCGTCTGGGGCGGCATCCGGGGCGCGCCCTAGGGACTCCGGATCTCGCGCACCGCGCCGGGCAGCCCGGTCGAGCCGGTGTTGAGCCCGGCCTTGCGGAGCATGCGGCTGCCCGCCTCGTGGCCGAAGAGGTCCGGGCCCATCGCGGTGAGGCCGCCGTCCACCACGATGACCTGGCCGGTGATGAAGCGCGAGTCGTCGCTGGCCAGGAACAGCGCGGTGTCGGCGATGTGCTCGGGCAGGCCCAGGTCCGGCCACGGCTGCTTCTGTCGCGCGAGGCGATCCCACGCCTCCTCGCGGCGCCCCATGGCGAGCGGGGTCTTGATCATGCCGGGCGCGATCGCGTTGACCCGGATGCGGTGCGCGGCCAGCTCGGCGGAGACCGAGCGGCTCAGGTTGGCCACCGCCGCCTTCGCCGCCGAGTAGGCGTGGGGGCCGGCGCCGCCGCCTACGCCAGCGATCGATGCGGTGTTGATGATGCTGCCGCCGCGGCCCTGAGCCTTCAGGCGGGCCGCGCCGTGCTTGATGCCGAGGAACACGCCCCGCACGAGGACCGCGAAGGTGAAGTCCCACTCCTCGACGGTGGTCTCGCCGATCGGCCCGAAGGCACCGCCGATCCCGGCGTTGTTGAAGAGGCAGTCGAGCCCACCGAACCGCTCCACCGCGAGCGCCACCAGGCCCGCCACGTCCCGCTCCGCCGACACGTCGACGCGGAGCGAGGCGAGTCGATCGCCGCCGCCCTGGGCCTTCGCGCGGGCCGCGGTCTCGGCGAGGCTCGCCTCGTTCAGATCGCCGACGACCACCCGTGCGCCTTCACGCAGGAACGTCAGCGTGGTGGCGCGCCCGATGCCGCTGCCGCCCCCGGTGACGATCGCCACCTTGCCGTCGAGCCGTCCGCTCACGCGCCGCCTCCCTTATCCGCGCGGCTTCACCCAGGTCTCGGACCACGCGAGCGTGGCGCTGCTGCCCTGGCGGTCGCCGCGCATCTCGGCCCACACCTGGCCGGTCGCCACCCTGCCGTTGATCTCGAGCTGGGCCGCGCGGGCCGGGAAGAACGTGCTGAACACGCCGATCGGCCGGTCGTTGAAGCCGGGAGGGGCGTTGAGCACGAAGGGCTCGATGCAGTCGTACCAGGACATGGTGACGCGGGCGTCGGTGGCGGTGACCGTCTCGGTGGCGGTGGACCACGGGCCCCCGTGCCGGTCGAAGCGCGCCGCGATCACCGGGAGCGACGTGTCCGCGAAGGCGGGGAAGAGCAGCTTCTCGATCGTCGTCTGCAACCACCGCGCCACCGCGATGTTGTCGCTGTAGACGCGCACCCGGCCGTCCGTCAGCGTGGACTGGAGAAACAGCGCGTGGCCTCCGCCGGCCGGGCACCAGAGCACCCGCCAGTGGCTCGCGCGGTCGGAGAGCGTCTTGCCGCCGTCCGGGCTCAGGCGGATGAAGGAGTTCTCGCCGGTCATCAGGACCTGGTTCGGATCGACGGGCGGCGGCATGCATGTCTCCTTGTGAAGGTTCAGGTGCGCGGCGAGGCCCGACGCGGTACAGTCAGCCGGTCGTCGGGCGCAAGTGAAGATAAAGGGGATGCCCGCCCGATGCAAGGGGCGAGGGCACACGACAAGGAGGCCAATAACCATGCACGCGCTGCACCTGGTCCGGATGGACGTGGCGCACGATCACGAGGCGCTCTTCAACGAGGTCTACGACAAGGAGCACGTGCCCC
>DATFAJ010000198.1:0-3477 GCA_035254745.1 Candidatus Methylomirabilota bacterium
GTGCCTCGGTGGCCATGGTCATCACGATGTACCGCCGGGTCAGCTCTGGCATGTCGATCGCCTCCGCTTCCGTCAGGGCTGGGAAAGAACCGCAACCGCGGAGACCGATCCGGGGCCGCCCAGGTCGTGGGCCACCCCGTATCCGTCCCGGTCGCCTGCATCCGGCCGGCGCGCCCCACGAGCCATCGATCGCCCGCCCGAGCCGTCCAAGCGTACTCTGGGGTCGGGCGGGCCTGCAAGCCTCCCGTCCTGTGGGACAATCGCGCCATCATGCGCGCCATGCTGCTGCGGGCGCAGGCGGCGATCGGCACCGCGCCGCTCACGCCGGCCGAGGTCGCCCCGCCGACCCCGGGACCGGGCGAGGTGCGCGTGCGGGTCCACTGCTGCGCAGCGTGCCGCACCGACCTGCACGTCGTCGAGGGCGACCTCGTCCCGCGTCGCCTGCCAATCGTGCCCGGACACCAGGCGGTGGGCACCGTCGAGGCGCTCGGCCCCGGCGCGGGACGGCTCCGGCCCGGCGATCGCGTCGGCATCGCGTGGCTGCGCTCGACCTGCGGCGCGTGCGCCTTCTGCACGACGGGCCGCGAGAACCTGTGCGAGCGCTCGCGCTACACCGGCTGGACCGACGACGGGGGGTACGCCCAGTACTGCTGCGTGCCCGAGGCCTTCGCCTACCCCATCCCCGACGTGTTCGACGACGCCGAGGCCGCGCCCTTGCTCTGCGCCGGCATCATCGGCTACCGGGCCCTGCGACGGAGCCAGCTCGCGCCGGGCGGACGTCTCGCCCTCTACGGCTTCGGCTCCTCGGCCCACATCACGCTGCAGGTCGCCCGGCACTGGGGCTGCGCGGTGTACGTCTCCACCCGCGACGCGGCCCACCGCGACCTCGCGCTCTCGCTGGGGGCCCGCTGGGCGGGAGGACCCGGCGAGCCCTTGCCCGAGCGGGTGGACTCGGCCATCGTCTTCGCGCCCGCGGGCGACCTGGTGCCGATCGCGCTGCAGGGCCTCGAGAAGGGCGGCACCGTGGCGCTGGCCGGCATCTACATGACCGACGTGCCGGCCATGGCCTACGAGCCGAACCTCTTCTGGGAGAAGACCCTCCAGAGCGTCACCGCGAACACCCGGAGCGACGGGCTCGGCCTGCTGGCCGAGGCCGCGGCGATCCCGATCCGGCCGCGGATCACCCGCTACGCGCTGGCCGACGCGAACACCGCCCTGCAGGATCTCGCGGGCGACCGCGTGACCGGCACCGCCGTCCTGATGGTCGACTGATGCCGGCCGGTCAGCCCAGCCGGAGGAGGCGCGGGATCACGAGCGTGACCCACGGCACCAGGATCACGATGAGGAGCCCGACGCACATCATGTACACGTAGGGCATCATCGCGCGGGTCGCGCGATCGCCGGGAATGTTGGCGATGCCGCACGCGATGAAGAAGCCCACGCCGATCGGGGGCAGGAACAGCCCGATGCCGGTGGCGGCCACCACCACCGTGCTGTAGTGGATCACGTCGATCCCGAGCCGGGTCACCACCGGCATGAAGGTCGGCAGCAGGATCACCACCGCGGGCAGACCCTCCAGGACCGCGCCGAGCACGATGAAGAGCAGCGCGGTCAGGCCGAGGAAGACGAGGTTGCCGCCGGGCACCGCGAGCATCGCCTTCAGCAGGAGCTGCGGGATCTGCTGCACCGCGAGCACCCACGCCACCACCGCGGCGGTGCCGAGGAGGAAGCACACCGCGGCGGTCACCACCGCGCTCTGGACGAGGATGCGCGGCAGGTCCGCCCACTTGATCTCGCGGTACACGAAGACGCCGACGATGAACGCGTAGAGCACCGCGAGGACCGCGGCCTCGGTCGGCGTCACCACCCCGCCCAGGATGCCACCGAAGATGATGGCGGGCAGGCCGAGCGGCATCACCGCGTCCGAGAACGCGCGCCAGATGTCGGCCCAGGACGCCCGCTCGCGCGCCTCGATGCCGCTCCGACCCGCGTCGTACCAGATGTAGACCATGATCGCGAGCGCGAGGACCACCGCGGGCAGGAAGCCGGCCGCGAAGAGCGCGGCCACCGACACGTTCGCGACCGAGCCGATCACGATCATCAGGATGCAGGGCGGGACCAGGATGCCCATCGCGGACGCGGCCGAGACCACCGCCACCGCCTGCTCCGGCCGGTAGCCCGCGCGCAGCATGGGCGGGATCATGGTGGAGCCGATGGCGGACACGTCGGCCACCGTGGAGCCGGAGATCCCGGAGAAGATGTACTCCGCGACCACCACCGCCATCGAGAGCCCTCCGCGGATCCAGCCCACCAGCACCTGGGCCAGGCGGACCAGCCGAACCGCGATCCCGCCGGTCTCCATGAGCGAGCCGGCGAGGATGAAGAGCGGGATCGCGAGCAGTACGAACGAGTCGATCCCCTCGAAGATCTGCTTCACGATCACGGTGAGCGGGTAGTCCCCGCTCCACCACAGCCCGATGAACCCCGCCACCCCGATGACGAAGGCCACCGGCACGCCCAGGAGCAGCAGCACCAGAAACGAGACCGCGATGATCGGGATCATGCCGAGATCGGCCCGGCCGCGCCGCGGAGCGCGCGCCACAGGTGCGGCAGGCTGTAGAGGATGATCAGGGCGCCGCCCGCCGGCACCGACGCGTAGACGTACTGCTTCGAGAGGCCCATCACCGGCGTGCGCTGGAACTGCCCGAGCTCCACCAGCTTCCAGCCTTGCTGGATCATCAGGAGGCCGAAGCCCATCAGGACCAGCACGCCCACGACGCTGGCGACGCGGCGGATCCCGGGCGGGAACCGGTCGAGCACGAGGTGCAGGCGGAAGTGGGCGCTCCGGCGGACACCCACCGCGGCACCCAGGAACACGATCCACACGAAGAGGAGGCGGGCGATCTCGTCGTACCAGGTGAAGGTGCGGGCCATCACGTAGCGGGAGAAGACCCCGAGGAACACGTCGAGGCAGAGCAGCACCATCATCACGAGCAGCAGGCCCTCGACGACCTGCGAGAGCGCCCGGGCCAGCACGAACTACTTCGCCGCTGCCTGGGCCGCCGCGCGGAGGCGGGCCATGAAGTCCTTGCCGACCTGGCCCTCGACGTAGTCGTAGGCGGGCTTCATGAGCGCCTGGAAGGCCTTGATGTCCTTCACCTCGTTGATCTGCACTCCCGCCTTCTTCATGATCTCGAAGTCGCTCTTCTCCTTCTCGACCTCGAGCCGGCGGTGGAGCTGACACGCGTCCCGCATCGTCTCGTCGACCACCTTCTGGATGTCGGGGGGCAGGCCCTGGTACTTCTTGAGGTTCATGAACCACGCGATCGGCGGGTAGGAGTGCCGGGTCAGCGAGTAGTACTTGGTCACCTCCTGGAACTTGTCCGAGGTGAGCGTGAACGACGGCAGCTCCATGCCGTCGATCGTCCCCTGCTTCATCGCGAGGTACACCTCGACGTAGGCCATCGGCACCGGGTT
>DATFAJ010000199.1:0-6444 GCA_035254745.1 Candidatus Methylomirabilota bacterium
GGTGACGGACCCGCTCGGCCCGTCGGATCGTGCCCGCGTCGGCCCATCTCTATGACTGGCGTCATATCCTCCCCCGGCGCGATGGCCGAAGCTATGAAGTGACGCGGGAGGTGGGTCGATCGCACTAGGTAAATGAGGCAGCCGCCCGATTCCGTTCGCGGCGGAGGCCTTCTAGCGTAGGGCTGACCGAACGATCGTTCAGGCGGGGGTTCGGAATGGCGATCGGCGAGCGGTACGAGGGTATCGTCAGCGCGGCATGCGGGGTCATCGCCCGCCGCGGCTTCCACCAGGCCTCGACGCGGGAGATCGCCCGCGCGGCGGGGCTATCGCTGGCCGGCCTCTACCACTACGTCGGCGAGAAGGACGAGCTCCTCTTCCTGGTGCTCGACCGGTCGCTCGATCGGCTCGTCGCGGACCTGGACCGAAATCTCGCGGAGGCGCGCACTCCCGAGGACCGGCTGCTGGCCCTGATCCGCACTCATCTCGATTTCGGCTTCCACCACGCGCACGCGCTGCGGATCATCAACCGCGACCACGAGCTCCTGGCCGAGCCGCGGCGCTCCGAGATCGCGGCCAAGCGGCAGGCCTACCTGCAGCGGGGGCTGACCATCCTGCGCGATCTCGATCCCCACCGCCGCTCGGAGGACGAGCTCTTCTCGGCCACGAACCTGCTCCTGGGCATGCTGAACGGGATCGCCACCCGGCCCTTCCTCCGGTCCCTCGACGACGCGCGCGGGCTCGCGGCCGAGGTGGGCGCGCTGTTTCTCTACGGATTCCTGGAGCGCTCGGCGGGCGCCGAGCGAGAGGTGCGCTCCGCGGTGAGGAGATCCGCATGACGCCGGAGCAGATCATCGAGCGCAGTCGGGAGCTGGTCGCCCAGCCCCTGGGCACGGTGGCGGAGCGCTGGAAGGCCGAGCACCCCGGCGGCCGGACGGTGGCGGCCTATCCGGTGTGGGCGCCGGCCGAGCTGATCCACGCGGCGGGGATGCTGCCGCTGTCGCTGCTCGGGGGGGGCACGTCGGTGGAGCTGACCCACGCCGACGCGCGCTTCCAGTCCTTCGTGTGCTCGATCGCCAAGTCCACGCTCGAACTCGGCTTCCAGGGGCAGGTGAAAGGCGTGGACGGCCTCGTCTTCTCGAACATCTGCGACGTGGCGCGCAATCTCAGCAGCATCTACCAGCGGAACTTCCCCGGGACCTTCGTGGAGTACCTGCACCTGCCCCAGAACTCCACCTCGGCCGCGGTGGGAGAGTACGCGGCCGCCGAGCTCCGGCGCCTCGCCGCCGCCTTCGGCGACGCGTTCGGCCTCACCGCGAGCCCGGCCGCGCTCGCCAAGAGCATCGAGGTCTACGACGCGCTGCGGGCGCGGCTGCGGGCGCTCTACGCGCTGCGGATCGCCGAGCCCCACAAGCTCTCCACCGTCGAGCTCTACACCGTGCTGCGCGCCTGCACCCTGGTGCCGCCCGAGGAAGGCATCGGGTGGCTCGACGTCCTGCTCGCGGAGCTCCCGCGCCGTGCGGCCCGCGCCCGCGACCGGCTGCGGGTGGTGGTCGAGGGGGCCTTCTGCGAGCAGCCGCCGCTGGGCCTGCTGGAGGTGCTGGAGGAGGCGGGCTGCTACGTCGTCGAGGACGACCTGCTGCTGGGCTGGCGCTGGTTCACCACCGACGTGGCGGGGGAGGGCGATCCGTTCGAGCGACTGGGCACGGCCTACGTGAACCAGGCCGTCCCCTCGTCGACGCGCCACGAGAGCCGGCAGCACCGCTCCGCGGGCCTCATCGAGAAGGTGCGGCGCGCGAAGGCCGACGCGGTGGTGTTCATGCCCGCGAAGTTCTGCGAGCCCGCACTGTTCGACTACGTGCTGATGAAGCAGGGGCTGGAGCGGGAGGGGATCCCGCACCTCCTGGTGGAGTTCGAGGAGAAGATGTGGACGTTCGAGCGGACCCGGAACGAGATCGAGACGTTCGTCGAGTCCATGCTGTTCGACTGAGAGGGAGCGGGGCGAGGGGGCGGTCATGACCGCAGTCACCGAACGCCAGTACCAGGGCCAGGTCCACGAGCACTCGCGACGGCTCATGGCCGCCTGGATGGACGAGCTGTCGCGGGCCGAGGCCGAGGGCCGGCCCACCGGAGCCCTGATGATCTCGGGGAACTGCGTGGAGCTCCTCCGTGCCTGTCACATCCTGCCGATGTTCCCGGAGGTGACCGCCCTGCAGAACGCGATCCGCAAGAAGTCGCTTCCCCTGATCCTGAAGGCGGAGCAGGCCGGGTACTCCAGCGACAACTGCGCCTACGTGAAGGCGGACATCGGGCTCTTCCTGGACGGCGGCATGGGGCCGGGCAAGCCGATTCCGTTCCCGACCATCACGGTCTGCAACTACGTGGGGTGCAACGTCTACGTGAAGTGGTTCGAGCATCTGGCCGACGTGAGCGGGAGCAAGCTCTTCATGCTCGACGTCCCGTTCGTCCGCACCGCGGAGCCGAGCGCGGCGGACGTCCGGTACGTGGTGAGCCAGCTCCGCGAGCTCATCACGCTCGGCGAGAGCGTGTCGGGCCAGAAGTTCGACATCGACGAGCTGCGCGAGATCCTGACCCACGCCGCGCGGGCCGAGGACGGGTACGCGCGGGCCAAGATGCTCTGCAAGCACCACCCGGCGCCCTTCGACGCGTACTTCGACGCCATCAACATGATGGGGCCGATCAACGTCCTGCGGGGCACGCGGGAGGCGGCCGAGTTCTTCGACGTGGCGGTGGCCGAGTTCGAGGGACTCGTCGCCCAGGGCCTGGGACCCCTGAGCGAGGAGCGCTTCCGCACCGTGGTGGAGGGGCCGCCGCCCTATCCGTTCTACCGGAGCTTCCGGAACCTCTTCGCCAGATGGGGCGCGGTGGCGGTGGCTTCCACCTACTCCACGGTCGGCGGCATCTGGGAGTGGGGCTTCCGCCACGACCCGCGCCGGCCGCTCGAGTCGATCGCCGAGCAGATGCTGCGCGAGAACCTCACCAACCGCTCCATCGTCGCGCGCTACGCGCAGATCAAGCGCTACGTCGAGGAGTGGGAGGCCGACGCGCTCGTCATCCACTCCATCAAGTCCTGCCGGCTCTTCTCGGCCGGGCAGGGAGACATGCGCGACTACTTCACCCAGAAGCTCGGGGTGCCGACCCTCATGGTGGAGTCGGACCTCGAGGACCCGCGCTACTACGCGGAGGCCCAGATCAAGAACCGCATCGACGCGTTCTTCGAGTCACTCGAGCACCGGAAGCTCGTCCAGAGCGCCTAGGATGAGCGTCGAGCGCGACATCCGGAAGATCCCGGTCTACTGCTACCAGTGCGTGGCGGGGCCGGACCTGCTCAAGGTCCTCGTCGAGGACGGGGTCGCGGTCGGCGTCGAGCCCAACAGCGAGATGGCCGACGTGCATCCGGCCTGCGGGACGGTGTGCGTGCGCGCCTACGCGCTGATCCAGAAGCTCTACAACCCGGCCCGCGTCCGCACTCCGATGCGCCGCACCAACCCCCGCAAGGGCCGCGACGAGGACCCCGGCTGGGAGCCCATCACCTGGGACGAGGCCCTCGGCACGCTCGCGACGCGCCTGAATCGCCTGCGGGCCAACGGGCTCGTGGACGAGGCCGGGTATCCGCGCCTGGCCGTGACGCTCGGCTCGGGCGGCATCGCCCCGGCCTACCTCGGAACCTTCGCCGCCCTCCTGGCCGCCTGGGGCCCGGTGGACCAGGGCATCGGCAGCGGCCAGGGTGTGAAGTGCTACCACTCGGAGCACCTGTACGGCGAGTTCTGGCACCGGGCCTTCACGGTGGCGGCGGATCTGCCGCGCAGTGAGTTCGTGCTCTCCTTCGGCTACAACGGCGACGCCTCCGGTGGCGTCACCGGGGTGTTCCGGCACGCGGAGGCGCGGGCCCGCGGGCTCGAGTGGATCCAGCTCGAGCCGCATCTCTCGGTGACCGGCGCCGGGGCCACCGAGTGGGTGCCGGTCCGTCCGAAGACGGACGCGGCCGTGCTCTTCGCGCTGCTCCACGTGATCCTGCTCGAGCACGACTGGCGGGCCGTCTGCGACACGCCCTTTCTCGAGCGCATGACCAGCTCGCCCTACCTCGTCGGTCCCGGCGGCTACTACCTCCGCGACCCGAAGACGAGGAAGCCCCTCGTCTGGGACGTGGGCAAGAATGGCCCGGTCCCCTTCGACGACGCGGACTGCCTGACCCCGGCGATGGAGGGCGAGTACGTCGTCGCCGGGATCGAGATCGGGGCCGACGGCTCGCAGACGAGCGTCAACGAGCGGGTGAAGCCCGCGTTCGGCCACCTCCTCGAGCACGTGAGGCCCTATACACCGGAGTGGGCGGCGTCCGTCTCGGATGTGCCCGCGGAGACCATCCGGCGCCTGGCCCGTGACTACATCCGCCACGCGCGGGTCGGAGCCACGATCGCGGTCGAGGGCGTGAAGTATCCACACCGGCCGGTCGCGGTGCTGCTCGGCAAGACCGTGACCAACGGCTGGGGCGGCTACGAGTGCTGCTGGGCCCGGACGGTGCTGGCCGCGCTCGTGGGCGCCCTCGAGGTTCCCGGGGGCATCCTGGGCACCACCGTGAGGCTCAACCGGCCGGCCCAGAACCGCCAGGACTCGGTGCGGCCGGGCCCCGACGGGTTCATGGAGCAGCCGCTCAACCCCACCGAGAAGGGCACGTGGCAGGCGGCGCCCCACATTCGCAACGCGTATCGCACGCTGGTCCCCCTGGCCGATCACTCGCCCTGGTCCGCGGCGCTGGGACCCGCGCACCTGCCGTGGCTGTTCATGGACCGCCCGCCCGAGGCCTGGCCGGCCCCGACCGTGCCGGAGGTGTGGATCATCTACCGGACGAACCCGGCCATCTCGAACTGGGACGTCGGACGCATCGAGCACCAGCTCGAGCGCTTTCCCTTCGTGGCCGCGTTCGCCTATACCCAGGACGAGACCAACTGGTACGCGGACCTCCTCCTGCCGGAAGCCACGGATCTCGAATCGCTGCAGCTCTACCGGATCGGCGGCACCAAGTACATCGAGCAGTACTGGCGGCACACCGGCTGGGCCCTGCGCCAGCCGGTCGTCAAGCCCCCGGTCGCCGCCCGCGACCTCACCGACATCGCCACCGAGCTGGCCGCCCGCACCGGGCTCCTCCCGGAGTACCTGGCCGCGCTCAACCGCGGTAGCGGGACCACCGTTCCGCTCAAGGGCGACGACTACGACTATTCGCTCCCGGATTCGATCCGCCCGACCGCGGACGAGATCTGGGACCGGGTCTGCCGCGCGGCCACCCGGTCGCTGAGCCGCGGCGCGGTCGAGCGCGATCTCGAATGGTTCAAGCAGCACGGCGCCTTCTTCGTCCCGTTCCGGACCAGGCAGTACTTCCTCCACGGGGCCATGGTGGCGCAGGGCCTGCGCTACGAGCTTCCGTATCAGGAGCGGATCAGGCGGGTGGGCGAGGAGCTGGCCTCGCGCCTCCACGAGCGCGGCATCAACTGGTGGGATGCGCAGCTCGACGAATATCAGGCGCTGCCCGGATGGAGGGACTTTCCCGCGATCTGGCGGGGCGACGCCACCCTCCCGGGGCGGCCGCCGGGAGCGTTTCCCTTCTGGCTCCTCACCAGTCGCAGCATGCAGTACTCCTGGGGCTCGAACGTCTCGCTCCCGGTGCTGGCCGACGTCGCCCGCCACGTCAAGGGCCATTTCGGGGTGATGCTCAATCGGGGGGCCGCGCGCGGGCTCGGAATCGCGGACGGCGACCTCGTCGAGATCGAATCGCCGACCGGTCGGACCCAGGGGCGCGCGATCCTGCGCGAAGGCGTGCGTCCCGACGTGGCGGTGGTTCTCCAGCAGTTCGGTCACTGGGCCACCCCGTTCGCGCGGGATCTGGGGATGCCGAACCTCAACCAGGTCGCCAGCATGGATCTCGCGCTCACCGACGCGACCGGCAGCGGCGCCGATCTGGTGCCGGTCGCGATCCGGCCGCTGCCATGACGCGCTGGGGAATGGCCATCGACGTGCGGCGCTGCGTGGGCTGCCAGACCTGTACGATCGCCTGCAAGCAGGAGCACGGCCTGCCCGCCGAGACCGCGTGGCGGTTCGTCGCCGACTGCGAGGTCGGGGAGTACCCCGACGTGCGGCGCCTCTTCCTGCCGATGCAGTGCATGCACTGCGCCCAGCCTCCGTGCGTGCCGGTGTGCCCCACCGGAGCCTCGCGGCAGCGCGAGGACGGCATCGTGTGGGTGCACTACGACGCCTGCGTGGGCTGCGGCTACTGCGCCATGGCGTGTCCCTACCAGGCGCGCCATCTGGTCCACACCGGGAGCGGGTACTTCGAGACCCCGACGCCGTCGGAGGCGGCCCGCGCCCATCCGGAGCGCCACGGGGTGATGACCAAGTGCACCTTCTGCAAGGAGCGGGTGGACGGAGGGGTCG